>JAKDIK010000165.1 GCA_030450535.1 Propionibacteriaceae bacterium | reverse complement strand
TCGATCGGGGTGTCCTTGACGAGAAATCCGACCGCGCCCGCCTCCATCGCGCGGCGCAGGTAGCCGGGGCGTCCGAAGGTGGTCAGCACGAGCACCCGCGCTCCCGGCGCACCGGCCAGCAGCGCCGGCAGCGCGTCGATGCCGTCCTCCACGGCCAGGCCACCCGCGGGCATCTGCACGTCGAGCAGGCCGACGTCCGGCCGCGTCGCCGCGCACCCCTCCACCACGGCGCGACACGTGCCGGCCTCGCCCACGACGTCCAGATCGTCCTCGATGCCCAGCGTCGTCGCCAGCGCCGAGCGAATCAGCGTCTGGTCGTCGGCGATCACCACGCGAATCATCGGTCTCCTTTCGCGGGCGGCAGTTCCGCGCGCACGGTCGTCCCGGCGCCCGACGCGGCGCCCCCCGAGGTCACGAGCAGCGCACCGCCTACGGCCCGCACCCGTTCCCCAAGCCCGCGCAGGCCGGTGCGGCCAGCATCCGCCCGCATGCCGTGCCCGTCGTCCGCGACGCTCACCGACGCCTCGTCGGCCGTGATCGTGCACACCGAGGCGCCCGCGTGCCGCACCACGTTGGTCACCGCCTCGCGCACCACGTAGCCGAGCACCTCGCTGCGGGCATCGTCGAGCACGGGCAGCGCCGAGGGCGTCCGGCACTCGACGCCGGCCGCCTCGAGGACCGAGCGGGCGGCCGCGACCTCGGTCGCCAGCCGCACCTCGCGCATGCCGGACGCCGTGGCCCGCACGTCGGCGAGCGCCTGGCGGGCGATGGACGCCAGCGCCTCGATCTCTGCCCGGGCCGCGTCGTCGGAGCGGCCGACGAGACGGCCGGCCAGGTCGGCCTTGACGGCGATGGCCGTCAGCGAGTGGCCGAGGATGTCGTGCAGATCACGCCCAATGCGCTCTCGTTCCGCGGCCACCGCGAGGACGGCCGTCCGCTCCTCGGCGGTGCGGAGCGCCTCTTCGATGCGCGCCCGGTCGATGCCGGAGCCGATGCCCCAGCCCAGGGCCATGCCGAGCAGACCCATCACGACGCCGAACATGTCGTTGAGGGCGAAGGAGATGGCGATCACGCCGAGCGGCAGCGCGATCACGGCCACGCGGGCCTGGCGCCACGGCAGCAGGACGGCCGTCGCCGAGGTGACGAAGGAGATGAAATACAGCGGACGGCCCCCGCCGTCCGTGACCCAGCCCAGGGCGCCGATCGAGGCCATGAGCCCGAGGACCCACAGCCAGCGGGCCGTCTCGGGCCAGTGCGCGACGAGCGTCGTGCCGAGGAAGAACACGATAATCGCGGCCGCGCACAGCAGGGCCAGCACCCAGGTGAGCGGCGAGTAGCCCTCCGCGAACAGGAACGGCACCGCCACGAACAGCGTGCTGGGGAGGAAATAGCCGGCCCCCTGGGCGAGCGCCCGGCGCCACCAGGGCAGGCCGACGGCCCCCGGGTTGTAGGCGGGGGCCGTGTCCTGCTCAAGTCGCCTCATCGGATTCCTCAGCGGCGCGAGGTGCGCACGGCCCGACGGTAGCCGAGGGCGCCGAGGACGACGAGGGAAACGGTCCAGATACCGATGACGAGCACCCCCTGCCACGGGAAGTCCCCGCCCGTGATGGGCCAGGTGCCGATCCGGCCGGCCCAGTAGGACGGCAGGAGGCGTCCGATCGTCTGCATGAGATCCGGCATCATGTCGAGCGGGAACCACAGCCCGCCGAGCATCGAGAGGGCGAGCATGACCAGCGTCGTCGCGGCGCCGGCTGCGGCCTGCTTCAGCCACAGCCCGATGACGAGGCCGAGGATGACCATGGGCAGGAGCGAGGCCAGGATGAGGGCCCCGGACGCGAGCCACGTGCCGGCGTCCATGCGGACGCCGCGGATGGCCCCGGCGATGAACACGGCGGCGATGGCCGGCATGATGACGGTGACCGCGACGGCGATCTTCGCCGCCATGAACTGCGCCGGCGTGATCGCGGTGAGCATGAGCTGACGGAACCAGCCGGTGGCCCGCTCCGTCTGGATCTGCGCGCCGGCGCTCATCGCCGCGCCCAAGCCGCCGTAGGTGGCCATCGTGACCATCATGATCGCCGCGACGCTCGCGCCGCCGGCGGCCGTCTGGTCGCCGTAGATGCCGGCGAAGAAGAGGTACATGGTGGTCGGCATCGCGACGACGAACGCGAGGAACGACCAGTCGCGCAGCATGAAGCCGATGCTGTGGACGATGTAGTGGCCCACGTGGCGGACGCCGCGGCGTCCTGCCGGGCGGGTGGCGGCATCGGCGATGGTCGGGAGCGGGCGGGCTGACGGGGCGGTGACGCTGGTCATCGGAGTGTCCTTAATGTGCTGGTGGGTGAATCACGTTGCGTTGGAGGGTGAATCAAGCCACGAGTTCGAGGAAGGCATCCTCGAGGCGCGGGGCGGTGACCTCGATGTCGCGGACGCCGGCGATGCCGACGAGGGCGCGCAGGGCGGCGTCGGAGTCGGCGCAGGTGAGCAGCCAGCCGCCGGCCTCGTCGCGGGCCGACACGACACCGGGCAGAGCGGACCAGTCGCGGTCGGGCCCGGCGAACCGCACCTGGCGGCCCCCGACGACGGCCTTGATCTGCGACCCCGAGCCGTCGGCGACGATGCGGCCCGCGTTGAGGACGACGATCCGGTCGGCGAATTCATCGGCCTCGTCGAGGTAGTGGGTGGCGAAGACGACAGTGCGGCCGCCGGTGGTCAGATCCTCCATGATCGTCCAGAAGCGGCGGCGGGCGTCCACGTCCATGCCGACGGTGGGCTCGTCCAGAATGAGGAGCCGCGGGTCGCCCATGATGGCCAGCCCGAAGCGGAGCCGCTGCGCCTGGCCGCCGGAGAGCTTGCCGACGTTCGACTTCAGGATCGATGCGAGATCGGCGCGCTCGATCACCTCGGCCAGCGGCAGCGGGTGGGCGTGCAGGCCGTGCATCAGCCGCAGCAGCGCCGACACGGAGGTGTCGGCCAGCAGCGAACCGTTCTGCAGCATCGCGCCGATCTCGCCGCGGCGCACGGCGTCCACCGGGGCCGATCCGTTGACGCGGACTTCGCCGGCGCCCGGGGTCACGAGGCCGAGGATCATCTCGGTCGCCGTCGACTTGCCGGCGCCGTTGGGGCCGAGGAGGGCCAGGATCTGACCGGCGGGCACCTCGAGGTCGAGGGCGTCGACGGCGGTCAGGGAGCCGTAGCGCTTGGTGAGCCCGGTGAGGGCGATGGCCGGTGTGTTCGTCATGGCTCCACCCTCCCGTCCGGACGCCGACCGGCCCAGCGGGTCTCGTCACGACTTCGATATGACACCTGTCACCCGGGCGCGCGGGTGCAGACTGGTGGGCGTCCCCGGCCCAGGAGGTTCGCGTGCTCGACGCGTTGGCGGCTCACCCGCTGCTCGTGCTCATGATCACCATCGCGCTCGGCGGGCTGTTCGGGCAGATCCCGTTCGGCCCCGTCCGCTTCGGCGCCGCAGGGGCGCTGTTCATGGGGCT
Organism: Propionibacteriaceae bacterium; assembly: GCA_030450535.1. Lineage (GTDB taxonomy): Bacteria > Actinomycetota > Actinomycetes > Propionibacteriales > Propionibacteriaceae > Propioniciclava. The sequence continues at coordinate 2,790 of JAKDIK010000165.1, read as the reverse complement.
GGTCGTCGGTGCGCTCGATCCGCGCTTCGGGCAGGGCCTCGATCTGGTGAAGTCCCTGGGCGTGGTGCTGTTCTGCTACACGGTGGGGTTGGCGGCCGGGACGACCTTCCTCTCCGACCTCAAGCGGCAATGGCACCTCATGCTCGCGGGCGTGCTCGGCCTGGCGGTCATGGCGCTCGCCGGCGTCGGGCTGGCGGCCTGGTGGGGCCTCACTCCGGAGCACGTGGCCGGGGCGTACGCGGGCGTCCTCACCTCGCCCGCGATCGACACGGCCATCGCCGTCACCGGTGGCGCCAGCCAGACCCTCGTCGGCTACGCGCTCGCGTACCCCACCGGCGTGCTGGTCGGCATGGTCCTCGTGGCGATGGTGGTCGGACGCCGCTGGCCCGGCCACCGGGATGCGCCGTCGCTGGCGGAGGCGGGGCTGACGGCGCAAAGCGTCCGCGTCGACCGCGAGACCGAACTGCGGGACGTCCCGGGGTTCGCCGCCCAGGCGATCAAGATCAGCTACCACGAGCGGGACGGGGACATCCGGGTGCTCGCTCCCGGTCAGACGCTCAAGCCGGGGGATCGCGTCCTGTGCGTCGGCAACCCAGACGACGTGGCCCGCGCCGCCGGCGTCCTCGGTCACACGAGCAAGCACAAGCTCACCCACGACCGCCGCGACGTCGATTTTCGCCGCTTCGTCGTCTCGAACCCGAGCCTCTTCGGCAGGACGGTCGCCGAACTCAACATCACCGGCGAACTGCAGGGCATCGTCACCCGGGTGCGCCGTGGCGACATCGACATGCTCGCCCGTGACGACCTCGTGCTGCAGCCCGGCGACCGGGTGCTGGCCGTCGTTCCGCGCGCGCAGCTCGAGGGGGCGGCCACCCTCTTCGGGGATTCCGAGCGGCGCGTCTCGCAGGTGGACGCCCTCTCCCTCGGGCTGGGGATCGCGCTCGGGCTGCTCGTCGGATTCGTGACGATCCCGCTGCCGGGCGGGTTGCGGTTCGGGCTCGGCGCGGCGGCGGGGCCGCTGGTGGTGGGCATGATCCTCGGCGGCCTGCACCGCACGGGGCCGTTTCGCTGGGATCTGCCCCACGCCGTCAACGCGACCACCCGGCAGGTCGGGTTCATGGTGTTCCTGGCGTCGGTGGGGCTGGCGTCCGGGGCGTCGTTCGTCCAGGAGGCCTTCACCCTCGACGGCGCCAAGGTGGTGGCGCTGGCGGCGATCACGCTGGTGATCGGGGCGGGCGTGCTCGTCGGCGCGGCCCGCGTCCTGGACCTGTCGGCCCAGCGGACGGCCGGCGCCCTGGCGGGTTTCATCGGCCAGCCGGCGATCCTGGCCTACGCGAACTCCCAGGTCAACGACGAGCGCATCGACTCCGCCTACGGGGCCCTGTTCGCGCTCGGCACCGTCGTGAAGATCCTGATCGTGCAGCTCATCGCGCTGTCCTGACGCCACCGGACGGGTGACGGACGCCGGGCGGTCACCCGGGGTATCGATCACCCCACCGGCACCCGTCGCGTCCAGTTCACCTGACGGACGCCACCGCGACGCCTGCCGGTGTCAGGCTGCGCGCGTGAGCATCGACCGCACCCGCATCACCGTCGTCGGACTCGGGTATGTGGGGCTCGCCATGGCGGTGCTGCTGGCCGAGCGCAACGAGGTGACGGCGCTCGACATCGACTCCGAACGGGTCGCCGCGGTCAACGCCGGCCGCTGTCCGCTGGACGACGCCGACCTCAGCGACTCCTTGGCCCGGGGGAACCTGTCCCTGCGGGCGACGACGGACGCCGATGCCGCGTACGCCGACGCGGAGTTCATCGTGATCGCGACCCCGACCAACTACGACGACGATCTCGGGGCCTTCGACACCGCGACCGTCGAGGGGGTGCTGGCGGCGTCCGCAGTGAACCCGGCGGCGGCGGTGGTGGTGAAATCCACCGTGCCGGTGGGTTTCACGGAGCGCATGCAGCGGCGCTTCCCGGGCCGGACGGTTCTGTTCAGCCCCGAGTTTCTCCGCGAGGGCCGGGCCCTGGCCGACAACCTGCATCCGAGCCGCATCATCGTGGCCGATCCCGGTCCCGCCGCCGACCGGTTTGCGTCGCTCCTGGTGGCGGCGGCTGCCGACCGCGAGGTGCCCGTGGTGATCACCCGCGCGGCGGAGGCCGAGGCCATCAAGTTGTTCTCCAACACCTACCTGGCGATGCGGGTGGCCTACTTCAACGAGCTCGACACCTACGCGCTGCAGCATGGGCTGGACACCCGGGCGATCATCACCGGCGTCGGCCTCGACCCCCGGATCGGCGACCACTACAACAATCCCTCCTTCGGCTACGGCGGCTACTGCCTGCCCAAGGACACCCAGCAGCTGCTGGCGAACTTCCAGTTCGTGCCGCAGAACCTGATCCGGGCGATCGTCGACTCCAACACGACCCGCAAGGACGTCATCGCCCACGACATCGTGCGTCGCGACCCGGCGGTGGTCGGGGTGTACCGGCTCGCGATGAAGGCCGGCTCCGACAACGTGCGGGAGTCGTCGGTGCAGGGCATCATGAAACGGATCAAGGCCAAGGGCATCCCGGTGATCGTGTACGAGCCGCTGCTGGCCGGACGCGAGTTCTATCGCTCCGAGGTGGTGGCGGACCTGGCTGAGTTCAAGGCCCGCGCCAGCCTCATCGTCGCCAACCGGCTCACCGACGAGCTCGTCGATGTCGCGGACCGCGTCTACACCCGGGACCTCTCCGGCACAGACTGAGGTCGCAGCGCCCGGACGCGCGGCGAGGTCCCCTGGCCCGTCGCGG
>JAKDIK010000002.1 GCA_030450535.1 Propionibacteriaceae bacterium | reverse complement strand
CCCCCGCCCACTGGCTCGCGGGCCTGGCGCCCACGGCCGTCGCGCTCGGTGCGCTGGCCGCCTGGGGGTGGCCCTCATGATCGACATCGCTGGCCTGACCTACGCCTACCCGGACGGACGCCGCGCGCTCGACGGTGTGGACCTGCGCGTCGCGCCCGGGCAGAAGGTCGCCGTCCTGGGCCCCAATGGCGCCGGCAAGACAACGCTGGCGCTGCACCTCAACGGCCTCCTGTTGCCCGCTCGCGGCACCGTGACCGTCGGCGACACCGTGCTCGGCCCCCGCGCCCCCGCGCGCGCCCTCGCCGCCGTGCGCCGCCGGGTCGGGGTGCTGTTCCAGGACCCGGAGGACCAGCTCTTCTGCAGCACCGTCGCCGACGACGTCGCCTTCGGTCCGGCCAACCAGGGCCTCCGCGGGGCCGAGCTGGACGCCCGCGTGGCCGCGGCGTTGGCGTCCGTCGAGGCCGCCGAACTCGCCGATCGTGCGCCCCACCACCTCTCCTACGGGCAGAAGCAGCGGGTCGCGCTCGCCGGCGTGCTGGCCCTTGATCCCGACGTGGTGGTGCTCGACGAGCCCACCTCCATGCTCGACCCGGCGACCCGACGCGAGCTGATCGCCGTCCTGGCCCGCATCCGCGCCACGCTGCTCCTCGTCACCCACGATCTGCCGCTGGCGCTCCAGTTGTGCGAGCGCGCCGTGATTCTGGACGCCGGCCGCGTCGTCGCCGACGGACCCACCGGCACCCTGCTCGCCGACGAGGGCCTGCTCGCCGCGCATCGCCTGGAACTGCCGTGGGGCTTCGACCGCTCCCTGCTCACCCCGGCGGATCGGCCGGGGTGGGGGTAGGAGGCGAGGCGGAGCCCTCTGCGCACGCCGCGCACGTGCCCGACAGCGCGACGTGGGTCGCATCGAGGATGAAGCCGTGGTCAGCGGCCAGCGCGCGGGCGGCGTCCTGGAGCACCGAGGCAGGCACGTCCACCAGTCGGCCGCACGTGCGGCACTGCGCGTGCAGGTGACCCACATCCGCGACGTGATAGACGGTCGTCCCGTGCCCGACGTGCACGTGCTGGACGACCCCGAGCTCCGAGAACGTCTCCAGGCAGCGGTAGACGCTCGAGCGGTGGACGCCGGCGTCCAGCTCGGCGACGAAGCCGGCGATCTCCTCGGCGGTCCAGTGTCCGGGACGACCGGACAGTGCCGCCAGCACCGTCCGCCGCGCTGTGGTCATGCGGTCGCCGCGGGCGCGGAGCAGCTCGGCGGTGTGCGCCACGAGGGCGGCAGTGTCCACGCTGGGTCTCCTCGCTCCGCGACGCTGGGTCGGTGACCCTCAGGCCAGGCCCAGATACTCCTCGAGGGTGAGCGAGCTGTCGGGGCCGAACTGTGCCGCGATGTCGGTTCCCACCCAGCGTAGGTGCCAGGACTCCCACGCGTAACCCGTGATGTCGGTCTTGCCGTCGGGGTAGCGGACGATGAATCCGTACCGGTGGGCGTTCGCCGCCACCCAGGCGGCCTGGGGCGTCCGGGCGAACGCCGACCCGCGGTTCACGCCGTCCCACACGTCGAAGGCCAGCCCGGTCTGGTGCTCGGACTTGCCTGGCTCGGCGAAGTAGCGGCGCGCCGTCTCCTCGTCGTAGGTCCGCAAGGCGCGGTGGAAGCTGGCTGCTTGGGTGGCGTAGTCCCGGTAGCCGCTGCGGATGCTGAGCCGCAGGCCGTCCGCCTGCGCGTCGGTGGCCATCCGGCCGAAGGCGGCGTAGGCGTCCGGGTTGAGACCCTGGGGCTCTGCCGTCCACGGTGGGGAATAGTTGGCCGACACCGGGTGCGCCTTGCTCACGACCACGACGCCGTCGACGGTGAACGGCTGATCCAACTCGGCCCCCGTGCGCGTGTCGACCGGGCCGGGCCGGGGCCACGTGGGTGTGGCCGCCGGGTTGGGGATGTCGCTCGGGCGGGCGGACGCCGGCGCCGCGGCCTCGACGGTGGGCGATCCCGACGCGGTCGCGTCCGGAGGAGCCGAGGAGACGGAGGGCGTGCATCCGGCGAGCAACGTCAGCACGACGACGGCCGCGGTGCGGGCGAGGGCTCGGGGCACGTGGCGAGTGTAGGGCGCCGGTGAGACGGCCCGAGTCGACATGCCTCTCCTACGGTGCGTCGTAGTAGAGTCGGGGCCATGACGGCTCAGCATCCCCACGGCGTCCGGCCCCCCCGCGGCCACCCCCGTGGCCCCCCCGGCGGGCATCCGGGAGGGCACCCGGGAGCCCAGCCGCACGCGGGGGCGTCCCGGCGCAACCTCGACTTCGACTCCGCGCCGTTCATCGCGATCTGGGAGACCACCCAGGCGTGCGACCTCGCCTGCCAGCACTGCCGCGCGATGGCGCAGCCGCTGCGCAACTCCGGCGAGCTCAGCACCGACGAGGCCAAGGCCCTGATGAAGCGGCTGCGGGAGTTCGGGCCGATCGTGTTCGTGTTCTCCGGGGGTGACTGCTTCAAGCGCCCCGACATCGTCGAGCTGGTGGGCTACGGCGCCGAACTGGGCATGCGCATGGGCATCACCCCGGCCACGACGGCGCTCGCCACCAAGGAACTGCTGCAGCAGCTCAAGGACGTCGGGCTGACCCGGTTGGCGATCTCCCTCGACGGCAGCAACGCCACCATCCACGATGAGTTTCGCCGGGTGCAGGGCAGCTTCGATCACGGCCTGCGCATCCTGCGCGAGGCCCAGGAGGTCGGGTTGTCGACGCAGGTCAACACGGTGATTCGCAAGGCGAACATCGACGACATGGACGCCATGACGGAGCTCATGACGACGCTTGGCGTCGTGTTCTGGGAGGTGTTCTTTCTCGTTCCCATGGGGCGTGCGAAGGCTGACGACGTGGCGAGTGCCGAGGAATTCGAGTCGGTGTTTCACCAGCTCTACGATCTCAGCCGGACGGCTCCGTTCGACATCAAAGCCACCGCGGCCCCGCAGTACTCGCGCGTGGTCATGGCGCGCAAGCGGGCGGAGGTGCGCGCCGGCGCCGACGAGGACGTCCGCGACGTCATGACCCGCGGCATGCACTACAGCCAATCCGATGGCATCGGCCGCGCCCGCAACGTCAACGACGGCGACGGGTTCGTGTTCATCAGCCACACCGGCGACGTGTACCCGTCCGGATTCCTTCCGATCAGGGCGGGCAACATCCGCGAGGACGACATCATCGACATCTACCGCAACGCGCCGGTGTTCCGTGAGCTGCGCGACCGCACCCTGCTGAAGGGCAAGTGCGGCGTCTGTGGGTACCGGGACGCCTGCGGCGGCAGTCGCGCCCGGGCGTACGCCATGACCGGCGACCACCTCGCCGAGGAGCCGTTCTGCGCGTACGAGGTCAGGGACTGGGCTGGTTCACCAAGATCCCGCTGAGGTAGTAGTGGCCGCCGGCCGGCGGGGCAACCTCGACGGTGGAGCGCTTGCTCATGTCACCCAGTGCGTAGCGGGTGAGACGGGCCGGCCCGCCCTCTTCCCGCGTCAGGACGAGGAGGGTGTCTCCTGCGACGGAGATCCCACGGAGGCCGGGCCCGAGATCGAGCGTGCTCGTTGCCCCGGACTGCGGATCAAGCAGAGTGACGTCCCCGTAGGCGTTCATGTCGCGGAAGGTCGGATTCATGAAGGTGTGGGCGAAGATCAGGCCGCGCTCGGAAGCGGTGACCAGATAGGGCGAGTCCGCGCCCAGGTCGATCGTGTGGGGAGTGTTCGTGGCGAGATCAACGGTCACCACGGTGGAGACCTCCTGACCGCTGCCGTCCGGGTTGTTGGTGGCTCCGCCCGGCAGGTAGAGCGTGCCATCGTGGATGAGGGTGGAAACCGGCGTGCTGTCGGGCCCCAGGATGAGTCGTGACGCCTCGGTCAGGGTGGTGGCGTCGAAGGTGATGAGCACCGTTTGCTCGGTGCCGGGTTCCCCGGTATCACCGACCGCGTAGAGGCGGTCTCCGTCGAGGGTGAGGTTGGAGAGAACCGTCGACGGGACGTGCGCCTCGGCGCTGAGCTGGCCGTCGAGCGTGCGGCGCCGCACCTCAGCGGTGGCGTTCAGGGTGTTGGTCGTGTAGAACGCCTCGTCGTTGGCCGTCACGCTCCAGATGACCTGCTCACTGACCCGATAGGCATGCAGAGAGCAGTCGGTCTGGGACCAGTGCAGGACGTGGGTGCGGTCCCGCGTAGTGTTGCCGTTCGAGGGGAGCCACGCTCCCGATCCCGGCGAATAGCTCAGTCCCCGGGGGGCTGGGTGAATTCCCAGGTAGGGCAGGGTCTGGCTCGCGACGACGGCGTCGTGGTCGACGTAGTCAAGCTGGCTGCCGGAGGCGGTCTCGGAGGACCAGATGATGGCGGCATCCCACCTCCCGGCGGGGCAGCCGGACGTCGCGACGCGGACTGGCTCCGGGGAGGGAGCGCCGCATCCCACGAGCAGGGCGGTGGCGAAGGACGCGGCGACGAATCGGCGGAGGTTCTTCATGGTGGGCACTCCTAGCGGGCTTGCTGGCCTCCCCGTCGGTGGGGGTACAACGCCGAATCTGGTTCCTCGGTGCGCTCATGGTATGGCGTCCTGGTCGGGTCGACATCATGTCTGTGCCGAAATGACCCGATCAGACACCAGCGTTGGCTGATCGGGTAACCAGGGCTCAGGCGAGGCGAGGGTGAGGCCTGTCGTAGGCATCGCGTGCTGGCTACCCGGCCGCCGTCTGCCCGCAGCAGCGCCTGGAAGGGCCGGGTCAGTCCTGGGCCGCCGGGATCGTCATCTCGTCGCTCGGCGCGGCGAACGGGAACGGCGCGGACGCAGGGAACCGGGCGCGGGCGTCCTGCAGGTAGGCCACGAGCTCGGGGTGGGCGTCCAGGGTGGCCGCGAGCTGGGACCAGCGTCGCCGCTCCAGGTGGAGGGCGGGGACGCCGACGAACGCGACGAGCACCGCCGCGCCGAGCAGGCCGCCGCCCACCGTCAGCGTCATGTCGGGGCGGGTCGCCAGGCTCAACGCGGCGAAGGTGACGCCGAAGAGCGCGAGTCCGCCGGCTGCTCCGAAGAAGCGGCCGGGCGATGGCACCATCTCGCCCGGGACGGCCTCGAAGGCGAGGTCGAGCGGTTCCGACCGGCGTTCGCGGGCCAGCCGGACGGCGTGGCGCGCGACGATGAGGGCGAACACCGCCAGGACGCCGCCGATGATGACCCCGGCGGGGTGGAATCCGGTGCCGAACATGAGCGCCGCAGCCCCGAGCGCGAGCCCGATCGACGCGTTGCGCGTCATGTCCTCGATGGCCCGCAGGATCGCCGTCCGGGTGGCGATGTTCTCCACATAACTGCGGGCCTCCATGGACGTGAGGGTAGCGGCTGGCTCCTCCCGCGAGGGCGTGCCATTCCGACCCGATATGAAGACTGGGCACCCCGGATCGGAGGAGTGAGCTGGTGGTGGCCCGGTGTGGCGTGTCGCCAGTCCGGCATTACATTGCTGGTAATATTAGTACCAACGTGAGCCAGGAGGCATTGACATGACCGACGAGTCCTTGAGGAGTCTGGTCGAACGGCAAGTCGGATTCGCGAGTCTTGGGCTCTACGAGGGCGTCACCACAGGCTTCGCTGCGGCTCGCGCGAGCTGGCATCGTCACGACGAACCCGACTACCGATGGCTGCTGTCCATGACCGCTCGTGCGCGCATGCGAGACCACTGGGAGACCCATCGTCCGGCGGAAGGCTGGACCGTTGAGGGCAACGCGGCGCTCATGGGACAGACGATCTTGGTCAGCCCGGATCGCAGGGTGACGTTGAGGCTCCTGAAGGAGAATCCGAACGTCCATCCGGGCGGTGTGCCCTGCGCGGGGCACAACGCTGCCCGCCAGGCGGCCTGGCGGCAGGACCCGCTTCCCAGCCTCAGCCTGACGCTCCACCCCGGGATTGCGGCGGTCACCACCGAGTGCCTTCTGTTGTGGGACTGCGCGTGGGACGAGGGCGATCCGCGCGTATCGACGCGCGTGGTGCACACTACGGAACCGGGTCGGTACGGTGATCGAGTTCCGATCGATCTGAGCTTCCGCATTGACCCTTCGGGCAGCATGTACGACCAACTGGTGTTTGACGGTGCCGCCGAGATGGAAGACCTCTTCCCCAACATCAACCAGAAGGACAACGAAGGCGATGCCTCCGGTGAATAGCCGTGACCTGCGCGGTGCGCGCCTACAGGCCCTCCGGCGGATCGAGGGTCTGACTCAAACCGACCTGGCCGCCACGCTGGGAGTGACCCAGGCTTTCGTTTCTCACGTGGAGAAGGGCGTGAAGGCCCTCCCCTGGGACGTCGCCACCACGGCTACCGACGTATACGGCCTCCCCATGGAGTTCTTCCTTGCCCCGCCCAGCCTGACCGACCAGGGATTTGCCACGTTCAGGAAGTCGTCCAGGGCCACGGTTCACGACGAGAACAGGGTCGTGGCTCTTTTCGGCGAGGCAGCTCGACTGTTCCAACGTGCCTCCGAAGGCTCCGGCTACCAGACGGTGAACCTCGACGACGCCCGCGAAGCCGACGTTGAAGTCACCGCGCAGAACGTTCGCGCCCTCCTCGGCATCGACGAGATCTCGCCGATACGGAACGCGACCCGCGCCGTTGAACGCCTCGGTGTGGGCGTGATCCACGACCTGGCAAGCCTCCCCGAAGATCGCCGCGATCACGCTGGCCTCTCGCGACCCAACCCCTTCGTTGATCGGCCACTCGTGGCCACGCTCGGAGTGCTGCCCCCCGCTGTGGCCCGGATGACCGTGCTGCACGAACTGGCGCACATCATCTACGACCGCGACCGCACCTCGGCGATCCGGGGAACCCGCGCTCTGGAGGAGAAGCGCGCCTTCCGATTCGCAAGCGCCATGCTCCTCCCCGCCGGCGTCGTCAGGAAGAGAGTCACCGAATCCCTGACCCTGCACGGGTACCTTCCGATCAAGGCTGACTATGGCATCTCCGTCGGAGCCATCGTTGTTCGGGCTGCGGAACTTGGTGTCATCTCACCGGAGCGCAAGCGGACCCTCATGATTCAGATCTCCAGCAACGGATGGCGCCGGGCCGAGCCCGTACCCGTGGCGAACGAGCAGGCCATCCTGCTCCCCCAGGCCACGGCGCGCGCCATCGGCACGGATGCGCGTCTCGTCGCCCAAACGGTCGGGGTGAGGTACACAGACGTGGCGCGCTGGACGGGCCTGCCGCTCAATCCGCCAGGGGGGCGAGGGCTCGCCGACGTGATCGACCTCCGCAGCCGACGGCAGGTCTCGTAGCCGCACTGCGGTGGACATGCTCTGGGCATGTCCTTGACGAGCCTCATAGTCTGCCAACATGTTCCGCAAGATCCTGGTGGCCAACCGTGGGGAGATCGCCGTGCGGGCGTTCCGGGCCGCGACCGAGCTGGGCGCCACGACCGTGGCCGTCTTCCCCTACGAGGACCGCCTCGCCGAGTATCGCCTGAAGGCCGATGAGAGCTACGAGATCGGCGAGCGCGGCCATCCCGTCCGCGCCTACCTCGACGCCGAGGGCATCGTGCGGGCCGCGCAGGCCGCCCACGCCGACGCCATCTATCCCGGCTACGGCTTCCTGAGCGAGAACGCCGACCTGGCGCGGCGATGCGAGGCCGAGGGGATCGTCTTCATCGGCCCCGGGCACGAGGTGCTCGAGCTGACCGGCAACAAGGCCAGCGCCATCGCCGCGGCCCGCGCGTCCGGCCTGCCCGTGCTGCGCGGGGCCGAACCGTCCGACGATCTGGCGACCCTGCAGGCGGCCGCCGAGGAGATCGGCTTCCCCGTGTTCGTCAAGGCGGTCGCGGGTGGGGGCGGACGCGGCATGCGTCGCGTCGACGACCCCGGCAGGCTGGTCCCCGCGCTCGAGGAGGCCATGCGCGAGGCGGAGGCCGCGTTCGGCGACTCGCGGGTCTACCTCGAGGAGGCGGTCACCAACCCGCGCCACATCGAGGTGCAGATCCTGGCGGACGCGTCCGGCCACGTCATCCACCTGTTCGAACGCGACTGTTCGGTGCAGCGTCGCCACCAGAAGGTCGTCGAGCTCGCCCCCGCGCCCAACCTCGATCCGGATCTGCGCGATCGCATCTGCGCGGACGCCGTGCGTTTCGCCGAACACATCGGCTACGTCAACGCCGGCACCGTCGAGTTCCTGCTGAGCGAGGACGGGCAGTACCGCTTCATCGAGATGAACCCGCGCATCCAGGTGGAGCACACGGTGACCGAGGAGGTCACCGACGTCGACCTGGTCTCGGCGCAGATGCGCATCGCCGCCGGGGAGACGCTCGCCGATCTCGGGCTCGACCAGTCGGCCATCGCGGTGCGCGGTGCCGCGCTGCAGTGCCGCGTCACGACCGAGGATCCGGCGAACGGGTTCCGGCCCGACACCGGCACCATCGCGGTGTATCGGACGCCGGGCGGTGCGGGCATCCGCCTCGACGGAGGTACCGTCTTCGCCGGGGCCGAGATCGGGGCCCACTTCGATTCCATGCTCGTGAAGCTGACCTGCCGGGGCCGCGACTTCCAAGCCGCCGCCCGGCGGGCGAGCCGCGCGCTCGCGGAATTCCGCATCCGCGGCGTCAGCACGAACATCGGCTTCCTGCGGGGCGTCCTCGCCGACCCGGATTTCCTCGCGGGCCGGGCGACCACGTCGTTCATCGACGAGCGTCCGGAGCTGCTGCGTCCCCACGAATCCGCCGATCGAGGCACGAAGTTGCTGCAGTTCCTGGCGGAGCGGACGGTCAACAAGCCGTTCGGTGATCCCCGGACGCCCACGGTCGCCCGGTCGAAGCTGCCGCCGGTCGATCTCACCACCGCGCCACCGCCCGGGGCGCGGGATCAGCTGCTGGACCTGGGCCCGGCTGGCTTCGCCCGGGCGCTGCGCGAGCAGACGGCGGTGGCGGTCACGGACACGACCTTCCGGGACGCCCACCAGTCGCTGCTCGCCACGCGCGTGCGGACCCGCGACCTGACGAATGTGGCACCCCACCTCGCCCGCCTCCTGCCCGGGCTGTTCAGCGTCGAGGCGTGGGGTGGGGCCACCTACGACGTGGCGCTGCGCTTCCTCAAGGAGGACCCCTGGGAGCGCCTCGCCGTGCTCCACGAACTGCTGCCGCACCTCCCGATCCAGATGCTGCTGCGGGGACGCAACACCGTCGGTTACACGCCCTATCCGCTGGCGGTGACGAACGCGTTCGTGGCCGAGGCGGCGCGCAGCGGCGTCGACATCTTCCGCATCTTCGACGCCCTCAACAATGTCGACCAGGTGCGTCCGGCGATCGAGGCCGTCCTCGAAACCGACCACGGCGTCGCCGAGGCGGCCCTGTGTTACACGGGCAACATGACCTCGCCGGGCGAGACCCTCTACACGCTCGACTACTACCTGCGGCTGGCCGAGCAGTTCGTGGACGCCGGCGCGCACATCCTCGCCATCAAGGACATGGCGGGGCTGCTGCGGGCGCCCGCGGCGTCCCGGCTCGTCTCCGCGTTGCGGGAGAATTTCGACCTGCCCGTCCACCTGCACACCCACGACACCGCCGGCGGCCAGCTGGGCACACTGCTGGCGGCGATCGACGCGGGGGTGGACGCCGTCGACGTGGCGAACGCGGCCTGGGCGGGCACGACGTCGCAGGTCTCGATGTCGGCGCTCATCGCGGCGACGGACGATACCGAGCGCTCCACCGGACTCTCGCTGGCGGCCGCCCAGTCGTTGGAGCCCTACTTCGAGGCCGTCCGGGTGCTGTACGGGCCGTTCGAGTCGGGGCTGCCCGGGCCGACGGGACGGGTGTATCACCACGAGATTCCCGGGGGGCAGCTCTCGAACCTGCGCCAGCAGGCGATCTCCCTGGGGCTGGGGGAGCGGTTCGAGGCGATCGAGGACATGTACGCCGCCGCCAACGCGATGCTCGGCAACATCGTGAAGGTGACCCCGAGCTCGAAGGTGGTGGGCGATCTGGCGCTGGCGCTGGTGGGGCAGAACATCGACCCTGCCGAGTTCGAGGCGGATCCGCAGAAATTCGACATTCCGGATTCGGTGATCGGCTTCCTCAACGGCGACCTCGGCGATCCGCCCGGCGGGTGGCCGGAGCCGTTCCGTTCGAAGGCGCTGGCCGGACGCCGCACGAAGCCGGTCGAGACCGAACTGAGCGAGGCGGACGCCGCGGCGCTGGCGTCCGATCCGCGGGGCACGCTGAACCGGCTGCTGTTCCCGGGGCCGACCGCCGACCACCTGGCGGCCACCGAGACGTACTCGGACCTGTCGGTGCTGACCACGCGGCAATTCCTGCACGGGCTGGAGCCGGGGCTTGAGCACGACGTGCCGATCGAGCGCGGCAAGACGCTGCTGATGAGCCTCACCGCGATCGGTGAGCCCGACGAGCGCGGCATGCGTCCGGTGCTGGCGACGATCAACGGTCAGCTGCGGCAGGTGACGGTGCGCGACGAGTCGGCGGAATCGGCCGTGGTCGCGGCCGAGCGCGCCAACCCGGCCAACCCGGGCGAGGTGCCGGCGCCGTTCTCGGGGGTCGTGACGCTCACGGTCGAGGTGGGTGACGAGGTCGCGGTGGGTGATCAGGTCGCGACCATCGAAGCGATGAAGATGGAGGCGTCCATCACCTCGCCGGTCGGCGGCACCGTCCAGCGGGTCGCCCTGCAGCACAGCCAGGCCGTCGAGGGCGGTGACCTGCTGCTCGTGGTCGGCTGAGCCGGCCGTCCCGCGGGGCGTCCTCACCGGGCGGGGCGACAGGGAGAGCCGTTCGCGCGCGATCCGGGTCGAATGACACGCGTGTGATTCATGCACAGGCGTGGACAACCCTGTGGAAAACCATGGTTGGGCGCGTGGGGGGTGTGAGCGAGAGTGTGGGCCGCACGGCGGCATAACGAATTGATAACGCCTTTCAAACGTTTTACCGGCACCCTGCCCGAGGCGTACCGTGAGATCGAACCCCGGGCACTGGCGCCCCGGTTCCCCGAGCAACGGATCGCTCAAGGAGGATCTCCCATGAACAGACGCACGATCGGGGTCGTTGCGTTGGCAGCATCCCTGGCCGTGGCGGGCAGCGCCTGCAGCAGCCAGGACCGTGACGGCTGGGACGGCACCGGACCAGTGCCGATCAGCCTGTGGACCCACTCCGCCGGCAACGAGGGCGAGATGGAGGTGATCTCCCGGATCATCGACGACTACAACGCCTCCACCGACGCCTACGAGGTCGTCCGGCAGGACTTCCCGCAGGACGCCTACAACACCTCGGTGCAGGGGGCGGCGGCGTCCAACGATCTGCCGTGCATCCTCGACGTGGACGGCCCGATCATGCCGAGCTGGGCCTGGAACGGCTGGCTCGTGCCGGCCGGCCTCACGGAGCAGGACGTCGCCAACTTCCTGCCGTCGACCGTCGGCCGCTACAACGATGAGATCTACACCATCGGCTACTGGGACGCCACGACCGTGATGTTCTCGCGGCGCTCGGTGCTGGAGGGCCTGGACATCCGCATCCCCACCGTCGATCAGCCCTGGACCGGCGAGGAATTCGACGCCGCCCTGGTGACCATCAAGGACTCCGGCCAGTTCGACTATGCGGTGGACTGGGGGCCCAGCGACCAGAGCGAGTGGTACACCTACGCATTCTCCCCGCTGCTGCAGAGCTTCGGCGGCGATCTGATCGACCGCGACGCCTACTCCAGCGCGGACGGCGTCCTCAACTCGCCGCAGTCGCTGGCGTTCGCGCAGTGGTTCCAGAACCAGTTCAACGACGGCTTCGCGCCCCGTTCCAACGCGCAGGACCGCACCGAGTTCCGCAACGAGCGCGTCGCGATCCAGTACAGCGGCAACTGGGGCTACCTGCAGAACTACACCGAGTTCGGCGACGACCTGCTCGTCCTGCCCCCGCCCGACTTCGGCACCGGCCCCAAGGTCGGCGTCGGCTCGTGGCAGTACGGCCTCACGCGGGCGTGCACCGACCGGCAGAAGGAGGGGGCGCTGGAGTACCTGCGCTTCTCGATGCAGGACCGCTACATCGCCGCGTTCTCCGACGTCACCTCGCTGATCCCGGCCTCGTCGACGGCCGCCGCGCAGACGACGTCCGGCTACTACGGTCCCGGCGAGCCGCTGGCGTTCCTCACGCCCATGTCGGAGCAGTTCGGCCTCGTCCGGCCGGTGACGCCGGCCTACCCCGTGATCAGCCAGGTCTTCCAGCAGCAGTTCCAGGATCTCGTGGCCGGCGAGGCGCCCCAGCAGGTACTCGACCAGTCCGTCCGCGAAATCGACGCCGATATCAACGCCGCCCGGTACAACCGGTGACCGAAAGGAGTCCAGACATGTCATCGAGTGTGCAGACCGCCCGGCGCGCGTCGTCCATCAACGCCCAGGAGCGCCGAGCCGGCTGGTTGTTCCTGGCCCCGGCCGTCGTCTTGTTGACGGTGTTCCTGATCGTGCCCGTCATCATGTCGTTCGCGCTGGGCTTCACCAACGCCCGGCTGGGTGCGGCGTTCTCGCCCGAGTTCGTCGGCCTCGCCCAGTTCGTGCGCGCCCTCACCGCCGACCCGACCTTCTGGGCGGGCCTGCGCAACATCGCGGTGTTCGTGCTGGTCGTTGTGCCCGTCCAGGGCGGCCTCGGCCTGCTGCTGGCCATGCTCGTCAACCAGAAGCTGCGCGGCATCACGGCGTTCCGCGTGATGTTCTTCATGCCGGTGGTCACCTCGATGGTGGTCGTCGCCATGCTGTGGCGCTTCATGTATCAGCAGGACGGCCTCATCAACGCGATGTTCGGTTTCAACGTCGACTGGCTGAACGATCCGAGCACGGCCCTGCCCGCGGTCATCGTGATGTCGATCTGGCAGGGCGTCGGGTTCCACATGATCCTGTGGCTCTCGGGGCTGCAGACGATCAACCACGACCTGTACGAGGCGTCCAGTCTGGACGGGGCGACCAAGTGGCAGCAGTTCCTCAACGTCACGCTGCCCGGCCTGCGGCCCACGTTCGTGTTCATCTTCATCACGATCACGATCGCGGCGTTCTCGCTGTTCACCCAGATCGACGTGATGACCAGCGGTGGCCCGGCCAACGCGACGACGACGCTCGTCTACCACATCATCCAGATGGGTTCGGGACGCGGCGACGTCGGCTACGGCTCCGCGCTGAGCCTCATCTTCTTCATCATCGTCCTGGCCGTCACGCTGCTGCAGCGGGCCCTCACCAAGGAGGACTGAGCCATGAGTTCGAACGCACCTGTCCCCGCCACCACGGCGGCGGCCGCCGCCAAGCCGGCCACGCGCCCGCTGCGCCAATCCGGCACCGACCAGGGCAACCCGTGGACGTACATCCCGCTCGTCCTGCTCGCCGTCAGCTTCGTGCTGCCGCTGCTGTTCATGATCAGCTCCAGCTTCAAGCCGCGCGACCAGATCCTGGCCGACCTCACCAGCTGGCGTGCATTCCTGCCCGTCGGCGATCTGTCGATGGACAATTACGTCGGCGTCTTCGACCGCGTGCCCGTCGGCCAGTTCTTCCTGGTTTCGACGATCGTGACGGTGTCGATCGTCGTGCTGGGCCTCATCGTGAACTCGATGGCCGGCTTCGCCCTGGCGCGTCTGTCCTTCCGCGGGAGGGGCGTCCTGCTGGGCATCGTCATCGCGACGCTGATCGTGCCGTTCGAGACGTTCGCGATCCCGATGGTCTATCTCGTCTCCAACCTGCCGCGCGTCGTGCTGCACTCCGACGGATTCGCGCTGCGCATGGGCTGGGCGAACAGCTACGAGGTGCTGATCATCCCGTTCATCGCGAACGCGTTCTCGATCTTCCTGTTCACGCAGTACTACCGCTCGATCCCCAAGGAACTCGACGAGGCGGCGCGCGTGGACGGGGCCGGCTGGTTCCGGATCTACCGCTCGGTGGTGTCGCCGCTGGCGGGGCCGGCCTTTGCCACCTCGGCGATCCTCACGTTCCTGCCGCAGTGGAATTCCTACCTGTGGCCGCTGCTGGTCATCCAGAACGAGGACATGCGCCCGGTGCAGGTCGGCATGCGGTACTTCTTCGCCTCCGCCACGGCCGAGGGGACGCCCTGGGGGCAGATCATGGCGTACACGTCGATGATCACCATCCCGGTCATTCTCGTGTTCCTCGTGTTCCAGCGGTCCTTCATTTCCTCGATCGCGAGTTCGGGCGTCAAGGGATGAGCCTGCGCTTCGAGGACCGTTGGATCTGGGACTCCTGGCCCTACACCGACGCCGACGGCCGGCATCATTTGTTCTACCTGCAGGCGGATCGGTCGCTCGACGACCCCGTCGCCCGCCACATGAATCCATCGATCGGGCACGCGGTGAGCGACGACTGGCGTGATTGGGAGGTGCTGCCGGACGCGCTGGCCCCCCGCACGACGCCGGGCTGGGACGACGGCACCACATGGACGGGTTCGGTGATCCAGGGGCCGTCCGGCCGCTACCACCTCTTCTACACCGGCGCGACGCGGGCCGAGGGCTGCTTCGTGCAGCGCATCGGCCGGGCCGACTCGGACGACCTCATCGCCTGGGAGCGCTTCGGTGAGGAGCCGCTGCTGGAGGCCGACCCGACCTGGTATGAGAAGGTCGACGGCCCGTGGCACGACGAGGCGTGGCGTGATCCGTGGGTGCTGCCCGACCCGGACGGGGACGGGTGGCACATGCTGATCACCGCCCGCGCCCGCGAGGGTGAGGTGTACTCGCGCGGGGTCGTCGGGCACGCGTGGTCGGCCGACCTGGACCGCTGGGAGGTGCGTCCGCCGTTGTCGGAGCCGGGCAAGTTCGGTCAGATGGAGGTGATGCAGTACGTCGAGATCGATGGACGCCCCCACCTCGTGTTCTGCACCGGAGCCGCCGAGCTCAACCAGACCATGCACCCGCCCGGCCAGCTTGGCGGCATGTGGCTGGTGGACGGCCCCGGCCTCCTGGGTCCGTGGGACGTCAACCGCGCCCGTCGCGTCGACCACGCCTCGCTGTACGCCGCCCGTGTCATCACCGACATCGACGGGGAGCCGAAACTGCTCGGCTTCAGCGACCTGGTGGACGGCGCGTTCGTGGGGGAGCTCCTCGATCCGGTGCCGATCACGTTCGAGACCTGAGCCGGGGCGTGCGGGTGCGCGGGCGTCCGACCGGGTGCGTGGGCGTCCGCTTGGGTGCGCTGGCGTCCGCTCGGGTGCGTGGGCGTGCGACGGCCCACCCCGCGTCCCCGGTTTGGACCCGACAAAATGGCGCCATGGCACCATTTACTCGGGTCCAAACGAAGAGGGTGCTCGGGTCCAAACGAAGAAGGTGCTCGGTCCCAAACGAGGAAGGGTGCTCGGGTCGAGGACCCAGGGTGACGGTGTCATCACGGGCGAAGTCCGTGGTCAAGAGGAAGGGTGTGGCCGGATGCGGGTGCGGCTGAAGGACGTCGCCGCGGCGTGCGGGGTGTCGCCGGCGACGGTGTCGCTGGTGCTCAACGAGGCGACGGACCGCATCACCCCCGAGACGGTCGCTCGCGTCCGGAACGCCGCCGCGGAGCTCGGCTACACGCCCAACACCGCCGCCCGGAGCCTGCGCACGCGGCGGACCCGGACGATCGGCGTCGTCAGCGACACCGTGTTGACCTCGGGCAGCGCGTCCGCGATGGTGCAGGGCACACAGGAGGTGGCCTGGCAGCACGACCATCTGCTGCTCTGGCTGGGCACCGACAGCCGGTCCGACCGCATCGCGCGCGCCGTGCAGGAATTCTCGGATCGTCAGGTCGACGGCTTCGTCTTCGCCGCCATGTACCATCGTCGGCTTCCGTTCGGCGGTCTGACACGTGGGGTGCCGACGGTGGGGTTGGACGCCGTGAGCGATGACCCGGACGTCCCCTGCTTCGTGCCGGATGACTACGCCGGGGGCCTGGCTGCGACACGCCTGCTCATCGCGGCTGGCCACCGGCGCATCGCCCACATCAGCGAGCCGAGCGGCGATGGGCTGGCCCGGCCGCTGCGCCTCGACGGCTACCGGGCGGCCCTCGCCGAGGCCGGGCTGGGGGAGGGGCAGGTCGTGGTGCCGGAATGGTTCCACTTTGGCTCGAAGGCGTCCGAACGCGCCGCCCTCGGCCTGCTCTCCGGTCCGGATCGGCCCACCGCCATCTTCGCCTTCAACGACCTGGCCGCCATGGGGGTCTACCACGCCGCCCGGCGGTTGGGGCTGTCGATCCCCGGCGACGTGTCGGTCGTGGGCTTCGACGATTATGAGAACGTCGCGAGTGAGCTCTACCCGGCCCTGACCACCCTGGCGCTTCCGCACCGGCGCCTCGGAGAGCTGGCGGCCACGGCGCTGCTCGTCCGGATGGGCGTCGCCGAGGGCGAGGTTCCCCAAGGCGTGACCCGCGTGACGTGCCCGCCGGTCGTCCGCAACTCCATCGCGCCGCCCTCGAGGTAGCACCACTGCCGGGCTCGGGGCTCGTTGCTTGGGATTCGGGCGACTTGGCGGACTGGTGAGCAGCACTCACTGGAAACATCGGGCGAGTAGACGGACCCGATGTTTCCAGTGAGTCCAACTCACCTGCGTGACCCGGAGTCAGGATTCGAGGGGATCAGGACTCGAGCAGCACGGCGCCCGGATCTGCGCCGAACAGGCTCCGCGCGAGGCGATCCTGGTCGTCGGTGAGCTCCTCCAGGGCGGTGAGCAGATGCTCGTCGCCGGGATCGCTGCCGGCATCCGCGGCGTCCAGCACGGCGCGGCGGATCAGCTCCTTGAAGAAGGACGCAGTCCGCGCGTCGGTGCGCGCCGCGACGGCATCGAGCGTCGCCGACGAGAAATCCAAGTCGCGGGCGTACAGCGTCAGCAGACGCCGGCGTCCGGGCTCGTCGGGCAGCGGAATCTCGACGCCCAGGTCGACCCGGCCGGGCCGCTGGGCGAGTGCCTCCTCAAGCACCTCGGCGCGGTTGGTGGTTAGAAGGAAGGCCACGTCGGCGTCCGAGTCCAGGCCGTCCAGGGCGTCCAGCACCTCGAACAGCAGCGGTTGGGGGCTGTCGCCGAGGCCACGGTCCATGGCGACGAGGTCACAGTCCTCGAGCACCACGATGGACGGCTGCAGGTGCCGCGCGATGGCGGTCGCCGCGCCGATGAGTCCGAGGGTTCGGCCCGACAGGAGCACGACCGTGTGCTCCGGGGTCGCGCCGATCAGGTGCCGCACCGTGTGGGTCTTGCCCGTGCCCGGCGGGCCGTACAGCAGGACCCCGCGCTTGAGGTGCTGGCCGCGCTGGCGCAGCGTCTCGGCGTGGCGGGCGATACCCACCACATGCCGACTGATCCGGTCGAGGACGCCGTCGGGCAGGATCACCGACTCGGCCGGCACCTCGGGCCGCGCGACGAGCCGGTAGCCGTCGCCCTCGGCCTCGTAGCCGACCAGTTCGAGACTGACGACGTTGCCGCGCAGCACGGACAACTGCGTCGCCAGCCCGGTGAGTTCGTCGAGCAGGCGGTTCGCCGCGTCGGCGTCCGGGCACATCACCTCGATGACGCCCGTGCCGTTGCCGTGCATGCGGCTGGTGCGGCGCTGCAGCACCGCGACCTGCTGCCCCTCGTACGCGAACAGCCGGATGCCGAGTGCCATCACCCGGCGGGTCTGGGTGGCGTTGATCGGCAGGTTGTTCCAGTCCACCTGCCCCACGGCGATGCGGGCCCACGGGTTGCTCACCATGTCGGCGAGGGACTGGTGGTGGCGGGCGTCCCCGCCCCCCAGGCCGAGCGTGGCCCCGTCCGGGCTGGCCAGGTGTTCCAGGGCGACGTCGTAGTCGGCGAAGCGGTGGGGTACGACCTCCTTGGCGACGACGGCGATTCCCTCGGGTCGCACGCCGAGATGGGTGGCCAGCGCGTCCACCAGTGATGTTTCGTCCTGCGCGGACACCCTCGCGGCGGCTTCGGCGAGGGAGTGGAAGGCGCGGAGGAAAGGGGTCAGCTCGGATTGCGTCGGGGACGACGGTGAGGACGACACAGTGGGGGACGGCACTGTGGGGGACGGCACTGTGGAGGACGGCACTGTGGAGGGGGGCACTGTGGAGGGGGACACTGTGGAGGACGACGGGGCGACATCGGAGTTCATGCGTCTCAGTCCACGGCGTGACCGGCGTGTCGCGCAAGGGCTCGGCTCCCGATTCAACCCGCGGACGGACACAGATCACCCAACCGGGAGGGTGACGGCGGCGCGCCGTCGGGCGCCAGGACGCCCGCGTTCCCACGTGAGGCTGTCGGAGGACGGGGCCGTATCGCGTCGCCACGGCGGCTGCCGGCCGCTGAACGGTGCCCTCGGCGACGTCGCCGGGCAGGGCATGCGAGGGGGCGTGTCACGATGGGGTGGTGGAGGACGGCGAGCGAGTGTTGGTGGTGGACGGCAATTCGCTGGTGCACCGCAGCTATCACGCGCTCGCCGGCACGGGCTACCGCTCTGTGCTCGGGCGGCCCATCTGGGCGGTGCGCGGGCTGTTGACCCAGGTGGTGGCGGCGGTCGAGCGCGTCCAGCCCACGCGTGTCGTCGTCGGTTTCGACGATCCCGCCCGCAGCGAACGGCGCGACCGATGGCCGGCGTACAAGGCGCATCGGGCCGACAAGCCGCCCACGCTGGTCGCGCAGTTGGCGATGGCCGCCGAGCAATTGCAGCGGCTCGGCGTCCATGTCGTGACCCCGCCCGGCCTGGAGGCCGACGACGTGCTGGCGTCCGTGGCCCGCTGGACCGACGAGCGGGGCGGGCGGACGGTCGTGGTGACCTCCGACCGGGACGCGTTCGCCCTGATCACCGAGCGGACGTCGGTGCTGCGCGTGATCCACGGCGGCATCGAGGGATCGCCGCTGTTGACCCCGGAGCGGCTCGAGCTCATGGCGGGGGTTCCGCCGCACCAGTACCGCGATCTCGCCGCCCTGCGTGGGGATCCGTCCGACAATCTTCCGGGCGTCGAGGGCATCGGACCCAAGCGGGCCGCCCTGCTCCTGGCGCGGTTCGGCAGCGCGGAGGCGGTATTCGTGGCGGTGGCAGAGGAGCCGGACGCCGTGGCCGCGGTCGTCGGTCCCGGCTGCGTCGCGCGGCTGGGACGTCCCGAAGCGCGCGCGAACTGGCGACGCAACATCGATCTCATGACGTTCGTGGACGACCTCGACTGCGGCCTCGGCGAAGCGACGCCGGTCGGGCGGTTGCCGCTGGACGCCGACGACGTCCACCGCGTGCTCGTCGGCCACGGGCTACCGGCCACCGCCCAGCTGGGACGCCGCGTCCTCGGTGGGGTCCACGAGCCGGCCGAGGCGCCGCCCTCGGTGGACCACCTGGGTTGGGACTCCCGGGCCGAGTGGCACGGTCGCGTCACCATGCCGCCGCTCCCGGTCAGCCCGCAGCCGGCGCTGTTCTGATCGCCGTCGCTCCCGTTCAGCCCCAGCCGGCCCGCACTTCGCTCCTCTCCCACCGCTGTGCTCCTCGAAAACAGCTGCGCTCCTCGAAAACAGCTGCGCTCCCCGCCCAGTGCACTTCGCTCCTCCCGGCCAGCTGTGCTCCTCCTGCAGGGGGAGCACAGCGGTGGGAGAGGAGCGAAGTGGAATCGATGGGCCGCGGGCTGGCAGGAACCGTGGAACCGCGGTGCTGGCAGGAACCGTGGAACTGCGCGAGCGGCGGATCGCCAGAACAGCGACCGGCGGGAGACGGATCAGCGCAGGACGCCAGCGCCCGCCTGGTGCTGGACCCGCTGAGGCACCGACATCGTCGGATCCACGCGGAGCCGGTACTGCGGCGTCCACCCGGCGTCGTTCCCGATCGGGTTGGCCGGGTTGGCCGCGTTGTACGCGTCCACCACCGACACCTTCGCCTTGTTCACGCGGGTCCCGATCTCGGTCATCGCGGTGCCACCGAAGACGCGGACGACGGATGCCGCCTCGTTGCCCGGGGCCAGCGCGATGTAGTTGTTTTCCGCGTAGAGCTGCGACTCGCGCCCGAGCCCCCAGAAGTACTCAAACCAATCGGCATCGGACGTCTGCACGTAGTAGTTGTTGTAGACATCGACCTGGCCGTAGCGGACGCGCGGCGCACGCTGACCGATATCGGTCCACAGATTGTGGTGGATGGTGACGCGCAGCGTGCCCCGGTCGGCCGTCCGGCCGTCGGAGGAGCCGATCAGCATCGTCTTGTCGTGCGCCTCGAAGCGGTTGTACGAGACGGTGACCAGATCGGAGCTGTGCGTGATGTCGAGCAGTCCGTCGTGCACCTCGTAGGGACGGCCGTACACCTCACGGAGCTGGTCGGGAGGCATGGTCCCCGAGTCGAGGGTGTTGTGATCGATCCAGACATGGGTCGAGGTCCACACCGAAATGTTGTCGTAGCGGCTGTTCCAGTTGCCGGTCTCACCGTCCCCGGGATCCCATTCCGGGAAGCAGTCGGTGGAGTCCGACACCGTGAGGTTGCGCACGATGACGTTGTCGGCGTCGCGGATGCGCAGGTTGGCGCCCACGATGCGCGCGTCCTCGCCGACGCCAATGATGGTCTTGTTGGAGCCGATGTGCTGCTGGGTTTGGATGGCCTGGGCATTCGCCGCGGCAGCCTGCAGGGTCACGAGCTCGCCCGCCGGATCGTTCCAACCCCACGGCCCGCTCGGATCAAAGGTCTCGATGTAGGCGGCCTGGCTGAAGCCGGTGGCCCGCTCGAAGGTCTCGCACGTGCTCAGCGTGCCGTCAGCGGTCTCGAAGGCGTTCAGCTCGCCGTGCACGTAAATGATCCGCGGCTCGGTGTTGGTGCGTGCCGCGTTGCCCGCCCCGCCCAGCGCAGCCTGGAATTCCGGCCACGTCGAGACGTGGTACACGTTCGCGGCGGACGCCGCAGCGCCGCCCGTCGTGCCCCCTTCGGCCCAGGCCCAGCCGTCGTTGGCGGCGAGCACCTGACGCCCCAGGTCGCCGCGCGGCTGGCCGACGCCCCACTGCTCGGCGGCAGCGAGGCTCGGTGTCAGGCCCACCAGCGCCAGCGCAAGGCTGGCCGCCAGGGCCGTGTTCTTCAAGGACATGGGGACTCCTTCGTCCGGTGAAAGCGGTGCGCGGACGCCTCGATGCGTCCGGAATCCACTCTGACGCATCACGATGGAAAGCGCAATCCCAGCTCTGCGATGGGGCTCAGCTCACCGCAGTTCGATGGCCCCGGAGGTCCCGTCGATGCGAATCCGCTGGCCGGTCGCCAGGCGTGTCGTCGCGTCGTGGACGCCCACGACCGCCGGTATGCCGTACTCGCGGGCCACCACCGAGCCGTGCGTCATCAGTCCGCCCACCTCGGTGATCAGGCCCGCGGCCGAGCGGAACAGCGGCGTCCACGCCGGATCCGTGCCGCGGCAGACGAGGATCTCGCCCTCGCGGAGCTGTTCGTCACGGGGGTGGTGCACGACGCGGACGGGGCCCTCAGCCACGCCGGGCGAGACGCCGGCCCCCCTCAGGAAGTGGGCATCGGTCTCCCCGGAGAGGCTCTCGTGGAAGGCCCGACCGTCCGAGACCAGCACGCGGGGCACCTGGCGCCGGCGGGCTTCCGCCTCGCGCACGGTACGGCGTCCGGCGACGACCGCGTGCCAGTCCTTGGTGAAGGCGTGCCGCAGCTCGTCGACGTGCAGCAGGTACAGGTCCGCCGGGTCGTCGATGCGTCCGGCAGCCACGAGGTCGGCGGCCGAGGCGTCCAGCGCGTCCCGAAACTGGCCGAGAACCCGCACCAGCGTGAACTTCGGCGTCTCCCGGGCGCCGAACATGCCGCGGATCACCTTGGCCTCGAGGCGAATGCGCTGCGCCCGAGCGCGCGGGGAGGCGTCCATGAGCCGGCGCGCGGCGCGACCCGCCTCCTGTTGACCGAGCGTGTGCTCCTCGCGCGGCGTCGGGCCGCCGCGGGTCCGGGTCAGGTACGCCTGGATCGTGTGCATCACCGGCGTCGGATCGTCGCGCCAGCGCGGTGCCCCGAGGTCGATCTCGGCGACGCCCCGCATGCCGTAGTCGGTTAGGAATTCCCCGATCGTCTCTTGCGCGACGCGGGGCAGGTTGCCCCGTGTGAACTGTCGGGCCAGATCGGACGCCGGCGTCTCGGCCACCCAACCCCAGGCGGTGGCGTCGTCGCGGATGGTCTCGGCGACCTCGGCGAGGCGCACGTCCATCTCGGTGGTGACGTTGCCGGGCAGCCCGCGCAGCACGGTGAGGGCGAGGGCGTCGGCGTCCGGCAGCCCGGTCCTCGCCGCGGCGGCGCGCAAGCGGCTGAGCGCGAGCATCGAGCCCATCATGACGGGTCCGAATGACGGCAGGATCGCAGGCATCAGCCGGGCGCCGACCGTCTCGAGGGCCTTGAGGCGGTCGGCGAGCCGCGCCTCGGGGGTGGCGTGGCGCCCCGTCGCGGTGATCGCGGTGGTGGCCTGGGCCAGCACGCGTTCGCAGGTCCGTTCGGCGTGATGGCGGACGCGCGCGGCGTCGGTTTGCGCCAGTCGGATGCGCGGGGAGAGGCGTCCGGCGAACCGGGCGATCCCCGCCATCGTGGCCGGACGCGGCGTGGCGGCGGTGGGTTGGAATGCCCGCTCGGCGGCGAGCTGGTCGAGGATGCCGACGCTGCCCGGTTCGATCACGGGCAGCGCCCGGCGCAGCAGGCGGCGCGTCAGCTGGTTGCGCAGCAGGGCGTCGCCGCGCAACCAGAGCCGCTCACCGGCGACCCGCAGGTAGGCGTTGGTGCGCCAATCCACGCGCCGGCCGAGGACGCGGGGGGCGCCGCTCGCGATGATGCGGAGCACGTCCTGGCCCAACGGGGTGATGGGCTCCAGCATCCCCTGAAAGGCGCCGAAGCTGAGCCACAGCTCCGCCTCGCCGCTGCCTCGCGGGTCGGTGGGCGGCACGGGAAAGAGGCTCGTGATCGGCCGCGCCTGCACGATGCTCAATTCATCGCCGACCCGAACCCATTCGATATCCATCGGCTCGCCGTAGTGGGCTGCGATGCGGCGTCCGAGCAGCGTCAGCTCGCGGGCCTGCCGCGTGCTCAGTGCGGGTTCGGCGCCGGCCAGCTCGCGCGTCCGGAGTGCGCCGGTCGTGCCGTCGACGGTGAAGGTGTCGGGCGTGACCTGCCCCGACACGAGCGCCTCCCCCAGCCCGAGCGTGGCGTCGATGACGGTCTCGTCGCGGCGTCCGGTGCGGGGATTGGCGGTGAACAGGACGCCGGACGCGTCGGCGTCCACCATGTCCTGCACGACGACGGCGAGCGCGATCGCGTCGTGCCCGATGCCGTTGCGGTCG
Organism: Propionibacteriaceae bacterium; assembly: GCA_030450535.1. GTDB lineage: Bacteria > Actinomycetota > Actinomycetes > Propionibacteriales > Propionibacteriaceae > Propioniciclava. The sequence continues at coordinate 2,300 of JAKDIK010000002.1, read as the reverse complement.
CGGTAGACGATGGCGCGCTCGGTCCACAGCGACGACCAGCACGCGACGATGCGCCCCAGGATCGCCTCAACGCCCTCGACCTGCAGGAACGTGTCCTGCTGGCCCGCGAAGCTGAAGCCCGGCAGGTCCTCGGCGGTGGCCGAGGAGCGGACGGCGACGGGCCGCTCGGCAAGCGGCGCGACGAGATCGGCGAGGCGCTGCCGTAGCCCCACCGGCACGGGGGCGGACGCGAACGCCGCGCGGATGCGCTCGGACGCCTCGGCGGGGTCCGCACGCAGGGCGTCCGCGATGAGGGGAGCCAGGCCGGCGGCGGCGACGAAGGAGCGGTAGGCGTCGGTCTCGACGATGACGAACCGGGGCACCGGCAAACCGGCCGCCGCGAGCCGCACCAGGTTCGCCCCCTTGCCGCCCTGGCGGGCGAGGTCGGGTGCGGGGGTGGTCATGGGCCCCAGTATTCCATCGTGACACCGGCGTCCGCGTCCGGCGTCCGCGTCCGGCCGCCGCGTCCCGGCAGGCGCCGATCGGGTCCGCCAGCCTCGCCCAGCGTCGCCCATTCACACGCCCAGCCCGGACGGCACTGCGTAGCGCCGGCCCGGGGCGTGGCCGCGTCGTACGCTGGCCACGTGGACATTTCGGGACTGCGCAGGAGCTACGAACAGGGCGAGCTCGACGAGGCCGGCACCGGCGACGCCCCGCTGGCATTGTTCGAGCGGTGGTTCGCGGACGCCCGCGGGCTCGGCCACATCGAGGCGAACGCGATGGCCCTGGCCACGGTGGACGCCGACAATCGCCCGTCGGTGCGAACCGTCCTGATGAAGGGCTTCGACGCCGACGGCATCGTGTTCTACACCAACTACACCTCCCGCAAGGGTCGCGAGCTGGACGCCAATCCGCACGCCGCGGTGCTTTTCCACTGGGCGCAGCAGGAGCGCCAGGTGCGCATCGAGGGCGCCGTCGAGAAGGTCAGCGAGGCCGAGTCGGACGACTACTACGACGTGCGCCCGCTGGATTCGCGGATCGGCGCGTGGGCGTCCCCGCAGTCGGAGGTGATCCCGAACCGGGCCGTGCTGGTGACCAACGCCGCGAAGGCAGCCGCCGAGCACGGGCTGAGGCCGCCGCGTCCGGCGTGGTGGGGCGGCTACCGCCTCGTGCCGACCGAGTGGGAGTTCTGGCAGGGCCGCAAGTCCCGCCTGCACGACCGGCTGCGCTACCGGTTGGTGGACGGCCGCTGGGTCCGGGACCGCCTGGCCCCCTGAGCGGCCCCCGCGCGAGCCGAGCAGGAGCATCAGCAGCGCCCCTCCCGCGCCGACACTCAACTTCCTGACAACCGACGACCGTCAGAATCCTGCGTTGTCGTCAGAAGTCGCCTCCTGAGCCCCTCGGACCACGACGGCAGGTGGGAACAGCACCCGCAGAGCCAGCCGTCAGACGCGGCGCGAGTACTCGGTCGCCTCGGCCACCAGGGCGTCGTCGGGGCGGACGCCCGTGTAGAGCACGAACTGCTCCAGGGCCTGCAGGCTCATCACCTCGGCACCGGTGATGGTGACCTTGCCCCGCTCCTCACCGGCCGCGACCAACGGCGTCCGCGCCGGTCGCGGTACGACGTCGAAGATGACGCCCGCGGCGTCCACCGCTGCCATGACCACGGGCAGGGCGCCGGCGTCCGAACCACCCTCCATGCCGATCGGGGTGCAGTTGATGATCGTGTGCGGACGCGACGGGCCCAGATCGGGCACCCACGTGAAGCCGTACTTGGACGCCAGCGCGGCGCCCGTGCGTTCGTTGCGGGCGACCACGACGCCGGAGTAGCCGTTGTTCGCGCACGCCGCGACGGTCGCCTTCGCCATGCCGCCCGAGCCCAGCACGGCGACCTCGCCCGAGGTGGGCACCGCATGGCGGCTCAGCAGCGCCTCGATCGCCAGGTAATCGGTGTTGTAGGCCACGAGGTGGCCGTCGGTGTTGACGATGGTGTTCACGCTCTCGATGGCGGACGCCGAGGGCTCCATCTCGTCGACGAGGGCGATCACGTCCTCCTTCCACGGCATCGACACCGCGCACCCCCGGATCCCGAGCCCGCGGACGCCGGCGATCGCGGCGGTGATGTCGGTCGTGGTGAACGCCTTGTAGACGTAATCGAGGCCCAGGGCGTCGTAGAGGTAGTTGTGGAAACGTGTCCCGGTGTTGCCGGGACGCCCCGACAACGAGATGCACAAACGGGTGTCCTTCGTGAGGTCGCCGGCGATGGTTCTCATGGGAGGAGCCTAGGGGCAGCGGGCGCGACAGGTGTCCGCTGCGCTCAT
>JAKDIK010000164.1 GCA_030450535.1 Propionibacteriaceae bacterium | reverse complement strand
CGGGGCCGGCTCGCACGGCTGCCCGTGGCGCCGGCGGGCGACCTCGTGGTGATCGGTGAGGCGGGCGTCCGGGCTGCGGGGCGGACGATCGGACGCCTGCCGAGCTGGACGCCGCCGTCCACCGGGGCCTTCGTCGAAAGCTCGCGGATGCTGTTGCGGCGGGCCGAGGGGCAGGTGAGCGGCTGGACGCTGGGCCTCGGCCTGCTCGTCGGGCTGATCGTGCTCATCGCGCTGACAGGGGGATGGCATGCGCTGGTGTGACCTGATGCTGCGCGTGGTCGGGCTGGGGCTCGCGTGGCTGGTGATCTCCGAGGGACGCCTCGACTACCTGCTCTACGGCGCCCTCTCGGTGGCGTTGGCCACGGTGGTCAGCGTGAGCGTGGCGCCGCTACGGCCGCTGCGGCTGCCGTCCGGGCGCCAGCTCCTGGCGGCGCTGGGGCTCGCGGCGTGGTTGCTGGGCCGGATGGTCGTCGGCGGGGTCGACGTCGCCCGCAGGGCCGTCGGACCGCGCCGCTGGGTCGATCCGGTCGAGGAGGATCTGCCCGCCCCCGGCGACGGCGTGGGCACCTTCGCGGCCGCGCTGGCCGGCCTGATGCCGGGCACGTTGGTCTACCGCATCGGCACCGACGATGTCGGCATGCACGCTCTGGCGCCGGAACTCGACGCGGCGTCCGGCTGGGCGACGCTGCTGGAACGCGTGCGCCGCGTTACCCGGGGAGGACGCCCGAGCCCCGGGCCGACAGCGGCGGGCTGATGATCTGGTTGAGCCCCACCATGCGCCTCCAGCGCCGCGGCGTTTTTCGCCCATCGGGGTGGCTGCTCCCGACCGTGCCCCGGGCGTCCCCATCACCCGTAGGGTGAGAGGAACCCATGGCAACAACGCCGCAATAGGTCGGTCACCGCTTCCCAAGCGGCCGCGAAGCCTCTTACGATGTTCAACGTTTGACATATCGGTGCACCCCGCGCTCGCTGGTGTGGCGGGGGCACCCGGATCAAAGGAGACCGGTCCGCATGGATCATCCAGAAGTGGCCACCCGGGTCCTCGCCGCCGTCGGCGGCCCGGACAACATCAACGCGGCCGCGCACTGCGCGACGCGCCTGCGGCTCGTGCTCGCCGACCAGGAGAAGGTCGACCAGGCGACGCTGGACAACGACCCCGACGTGAAGGGCACCTTCCTCGCCGGTGGCATGTACCAGATCATCATCGGCCCCGGCGACGTGGACATCGTCTATGACAACCTGATCACCAAGGGTGGCGTCCGCGAGGTCAGCAAGGACGAGGCCAAGCAGGTCGCCGCCGAGAAGGACAACCCGGTGATGCGGTTGATCAAGACGATCGCCGACATCTTCGTGCCCATCCTGCCGGCCCTGATCGCCGGTGGTCTGATGATGGCCCTGAACAACGTCCTCACCGCCCAGGGACTGTTCGGCGAGCAGTCGGTCGTGGAGATGTTCCCGGCCATCGCCGACTACGCCGCCCTGATCAACCTGATCTCGGCCGCCGCGTTCGCCTTCCTGCCCGTGCTCATCGGGTTCTCCGCCGTCAAGCGCTTCGGCGGCAACGTGTACCTCGGCGCCGCGATGGGCGCCGCGATGGTGAGCTCCAGCCTCGTCAGCGCGTACGACTACGGCGCCATGCTGGAGGCCGGCGAGACCATCCCGGTGTGGAACCTCTTCGGCCTGTCGGTCGAGCAGGTCGGCTACCAAGCGCAGGTCATCCCCGTGCTGTTCGTGTCCTTCATGCTGGCCTGGATCGAGAAGCGCTTCCACAAGATCTTCAAGGGCACCGCCGACTTCCTGCTGACGCCCCTGTTCACGATGCTGCTCACCGGCTTCCTGGCGTTCGTGGTGGTCGGCCCGCTGACGCGCATCCTCTCCAACGGCATCACGTTCGGCCTGCAGTGGCTTTATGAGAACACCGGCGTGTTCGGCGGCCTGCTGTTCGGCCTCGTGTACTCCCCCGTCGTCGTGACCGGTCTCCACCAGTCCTTCCCGGCCGTCGAGCTGCCGCTCATCGCGCAGGGCGGATCGTTCATCTTCCCGATCGCCTCGATGGCGAACGTCGCCCAGGGTGCGGTGTGTCTCGCGGTGTTCCTCCGCGCGCGGGACGCCAAGCTCAAGGGCATCTCGGGTGCCTCCGCGGCGTCCGCCCTGTTCGGCATCACCGAGCCCGCGATCTTCGGTGTGAACCTGCGCCTGCGCTGGCCGTTCTTCATCGGCATCGCCTGTGCCGCCATCGGCGGCGCGCTCGTGTCGCTGTTCCAGATCAACGGCATCGCCCTCGGTGCGGCCGGCCTGGTCGGCTTCCTGTCGATCCGCCCGTCGGACATTCCGATGTTCCTCGTGGTGCAGGCCATCACGATCATCCTCGCCTTCAGCGCCGCCTTCGCGTACGGCTCGACCCGCGGCAAGGCGTCCCTGGCCGGCGCCGCCGTGGGCGAGGAGTTGGAGCAGGCCGAGAAGGAGGCCGAGGCCACCGCGCTCGCCGCCCACCCGGAGAAGTCCGCCCCCGCCGTGGCTCCGGTCGTCGAGATCCCCGCGGAGGCGCAGCACGACTACACGGTGACCGCGCCAGTCGAGGGCAAGGCGATCCCGCTCACCGACGTCCAGGACGCCACCTTCGCCGGCGGCATGCTCGGCCCGGGCGCGGCGATCATCCCCACCGTGGGCCCGGTCGTCTCACCCGTGGACGGCGAGGTCGTCGTGGCCTTTCCGACCGCCCACGCGTACGCGCTGCGCTCGGCCTCCGGCGTCGACGTGCTCATCCACATCGGCATGGACACGGTGCAGCTCAAGGGGCAGCACTTCTTCCCGAAGGTCACCAAGGGCCAGAAGGTCCGTCGCGGCGACGTGCTCGCCGAGGTGAACTGGGCCGCCGTCGCGGCTGCCGGGTACGACCTGACCACCCCGGTCGTCGTGAGCAACGCCAAGAAGCTCGGCGGCGTCGAGGTCACCGGCACGCTCGGCGATGTCCAGCGTGGTGAGGGTCTCATCACAGCCGCTCCCAAGGACGCCACGGTCTGAGGCCCGTTCGGTGGGCCGTGCCGGTGTGGCCGTGCCAGTCTGGGCGTGGTGCCCGGACGGCGCGGACGCTCAGCTGGTGCGGCCCACGATGAGGGTGACGGGCAGCTCGACCGGGGGCACCTCGTCGGACTCGTTCCCGGAGCGCTGCGAGGAGTCGATCCGCCGCGCGAGCAGATCGACGGCGGTGGCACAAAGTGCCGCGATGGGCTGCTGCACGGTGGTGAGGCCGGGCAGCGCGCGGCGCATCGCGAGAGTGCCGTCGAAGCCCACCACGCGCAGGTCATCGGGCACGCGGCGTCCGATGTCATGCGCCCACTCCAGGGCGCTCGCGGCCAGCAGATCGTCGGTGGCGAACACGGAATCCAGATCGGGGTGGCCGTCCAGCGCGTCCCGGACCCGCTGGGTGCGCTGAGGCTCGGGCAGGTGGAAATCGGCGGTGAGAATGATCGGCTCGATGCTCGCCTCGGCGAGCACGGCGCGGTACCCGCGCTCGCGCAGGTTGCGTTCGTGGGAGCGTGACGTGAGGAAGGCCGGACGCCGTGCGCCGCGGCTGAGCAGGTGCTCGGTGGCCAGGCGTCCGCCCCTCTCGTTCTCGGCGCGAACGTTGGGGATGTGCGGCGCGAGCTCGCGATCGATGGTCACCGCCGGCTGGCGGATGGTCCGGTACTCCGGCAACGGGTCGTTGTGCGCCCCCGAGATGATGCCGTCGACGCGATTGCGGACCAGCAGGTCGAGGTGCTCCCGTTCCCGGTCGGCGCGGCCGAAGCTGTTGCACAGCAGCAGCCGGAGCCCGCGCTCGGCGAGTTCGTTCTCGATGCCGACCGCGATCTCCCCGTAGAAGGGCAGGGCGACGGTGGGGACGATGAGCCCGATCGTGCCGGTGCGCTGGCTGAGCAGGGAGCGGGCCACCTGGTTGGGGCGATAATCGAGCTCCTCGATGGCCTTGCTGACGCGGTCCCGGGTGGTCTGGCTGAGGTAGCCGCGGTTGTTGAGCACGCGCGAGACGGTGGCCACCGACACACCTGCCCGTTCGGCGACATCGCCCAGGCGCGGCTCACGACCGATCTCCATCCGTACCCCTTCCATGCAGCAACAACCATTCTAGGTTGAAACGACACAGTACCCCCCGCGGGGTTCCCGGGTAGCACGGACGGTGACGGACCGGGCGCCTCAGTGTTGGGTGTCGGCCCCGGGTTCGGCGTCCCCCGCAGCGTCCGGCTCCGACTCGTGGCCCCCCGGGGCGCCCGGATCGGGCTCGGCGCGCCCGCTGGCTCCTGTGGCGGCGAGCCGGGCAGCGTCCAGCCGGTCGCGGAGTGCGGCCAGATCCACGAGCGTGCCCAGTCGGCCAAAGCCCTTGAGCACGCGTGGCTCCAGTCTCTCGCCACGGACGATGTCGACCACGACGGCCGTGGTGCCCATGCCCCACTCGGGGGCCTCGGCCACCCGGACACCTGCGACCGTCCTCCACGGGGTGCGGCGGTGCCAGAGCGTGCGAAACCCCTCCGCGTCCAGCAGGAGGATGGTCTCGCCCAACAGCGAGGCGACGATGACGCCGAGCGTCGCGATGGCCGCGAGGGCGACCGTGCGGGCGATGGGGTCCTGGACCTGCACGGTGGCGACGATGAAAACCGTCGACGTGATGAGCCCGAAAAGAAGGACCACGAAGAGCCAGGGCGACACGAGGACGCGGCGCTGCCCCTGCGGCCTCCGCTCCACGATCCTCCACCCCCTTCGCCGTTGTGATGTGCGGTCGCTTCTTGATGATTGGCCGGATCCGCCCGCCCGTGCCTCTGCGGCCACCGTAGCGAATCTTGAGCCCTCTCCCCGGGCGTGGGCGAGGCGCCGCGCCGACGCCCGGACCCGTGGCGGGCCGCGACCCGTTCCTGCGTGAAGAACCGGCCTCAGATCTCGTCGGTGACGCTCGCCCACACCTCCGCGTCGCGGCGGACGCGATCGGTGTGCATCTTCCAGGCGGCCAAGGTCGCAGCCGCCAGGACGGCGAGGACACCCCACTTCTTCACACGCATCATCATACGGAAGCCTCCGGGTCATCGGAGTCCCACGCGTGAGCGACTCGCCATGGCAACCCGGCTCGTACTCTTGGGGGTGATGAGTGCGAGCGAGACGGTGTTCCCGCCCGGTGCCACCCGACGGGACTGGATGGCGGACGGGATACTCGCCGTGTCCCTGGCGCTGTTGGCGATCGCCCTGCACCTGTTCTGGTTCGGGCGCGCCGAGGAGCCCGACCTCACCGTCGTGGCACTCTCCTTCGCGCTCGTCCTGCCGCTGGCGCTGCGTCGGCACGCGCCACTGCTCATGCTGGCGCTCGTGACAGTGGCCGGCGTGCTGCAGCTCTTCTTTCTCGACCGGCCGACAGCATCGCTCCTTGCCGTCCCGGTCGTCGCCTACAGCGTGGCGCGCTGGGTGCCGGGTTACGCCTCGCGCAGCGTGCTGGTCGTCGGCGTCTTCGCGTCCGTGCTCGGCCCGATGAGCTGGTTCGGCCCCACCACCGGCAACGCGAGCGAGGACATGCTCTTTTGGGGCGCCTGCCTCGGCGCCGTCCTCACCCCGTACGCGATCGGACGCCGTGCGCGCGAGGTCGCCGGCTCCCGCAGCAACGACATCCGCGCCGCCGAGGAGCGCTACCGGTTGTTGCTGGCCGAGCGCGAACAGCAGGCTCGGCTCGCCGAGGCGTCCGCCCGCGCCGTCATCGCGCGTGAGCTGCACGACATCGTCGCCCACTCGTTGTCGGTCATGATCGTCCAGGCCGAGGGCGGGCGGGCCGCGTCCGTCCGGAAGCCCGAGGCGGCCGACGCGGCGCTCGACACCATCGCCGAGACGGGCCGGGAGGCCCTGCACGAGATGCGGCGCATCGTCGGCGTCCTGCGGGCCGGGCCGGAGGCCGAGGAGCGTCCCACGTACGCCCCCACCCCGACGCTGCAGGACATCCCCGAGCTCGTGGTGCGCACGAGTGAGAGGGCGCGACTGGTGGTGCACGGCCAGCCGGGCAACGTCCCATCCGCCCTCGCCCTGACGATCTACCGGGTCATCCAGGAGGCCCTCACCAACTTCCTCAAACACGCAGGCCCCCAGGCCCGCGCGACGGTGTCGCTCTCGTACGGACCGCGGAGCATCATCATCGACGTGCAGGACGACGGCGAGGGCGTGGAGGATCCGACGGACGGCGGCGGCAACGGCCTGCGCGGCATGTACGAGCGCGTCACGTCCATGGGCGGCACGCTGCGCGCGGGGCCGCGCACGAACGTCCCCGGCTTCCGCGTGCTCGCCACCATCCCCGTCCACCCCGCCCCACCCAC
>JAKDIK010000395.1 GCA_030450535.1 Propionibacteriaceae bacterium | reverse complement strand
ACGGTGTAGACAACCGAGGACCCTCGAAAGTCCACCACCAAGCGGGGCGCGGTCAGCGGCCGTACCGAAACGAACCTGAAAAGGCGTTCCCTCTGGAACGTCTTCCTTCACGCCTCAGGCGGACGCCACGGCCTCTGAGAACCAGCGGGTGAGCGTGGTCGGGTGGGTGATGGCCGTGCCGACGACGACGGCCCAGGCGCCGTGGCGCATCGCCCGCGCGGCTTGGGCAGGCGAGTGGATGCGCCCCTCGACCAGCACCGGCACGGACGCCAGCGCGACGACCTCATCGATGCACTCCCAATCCGGGCCCTCGGTCCTGGGACGCTCGCCGGTGTAGCCCGCCAGCGTGCTGCCGAGGATGTCGGCACCGTCCGCCTGGGCGGCTTCGGCATCCGCAGGGGAGCCGCAGTCAGCCATCACGAGCACGTCCGGGAAGCGTTCCTTCAGTCGCGCGACGGTGTCGGCGAACGACAGTCCGTCCGGACGCCGCCGGCGCGTCCCGTCCAGCGCCACGATCTCCACCCCCGTCTCCGCGACCGCCAAGCAATCGTCCAGCGTCGGCGTGATGTAGACCCCGGAATCGCCGACCTTGACGAGCCCGATCAGTGGCGCTTCGACGACGGGGCGCATCGCGCGCAGGTCGTCCAAACCCTTCCCACGAATCCCCACTGCGCCGCCGGCCACCGCGGCCCGGGCCACCTGCGCCATGGTCCGCGGATCGAGCATGGGCTCGCCCGGATAGGCCTGGCAGGACACGATCAGGCCGCCGCGCAGGGCGTCCAGCGCGCTCATGCCGCGGCCCCCGGCGCCGCTCCGACACCGGTGAGGATCGCCTGGATGCCGGCCACATCGGCCTGGGACAGGGGGGTCAGCGGCGCGGGCATGGCCCCGGACGCGATCACGCCCTGCAGCGCGAGCGCCGCCTTGAACGCGCCGATCCCGGCGGAGTCGCCGGCCAGCCCCACCGGCACGAAGGCGATCTCGAACAGCCGGGCGAGGCGCTCCTGTTCCTGGCGCGCGGTGGCCCAGTCGCCCGAGCCCGCGGCGTCCCACAGCCGCCGGTAACCCGCCGGATCGACGTTCGCCAGCCCCGGCACGACCCCGTCGGCGCCCGCGAGGGCCATGGCGTCCACCATCACCTCGTGCCCGGTCGAGATCGACAGCGGCGAGCCCGCCTCGGCGTTGAGCCGCAGTAGGCGCCGGAAGGAGACGTCGTCGCCCGAGGAGTCCTTCACCCCGGCGATCACGCCCTCGCGACCCAGCTCCACGAGCAACTCGGCGCCCAGCTTGCTGTGGACGCGCACGGGCACGTCGTACGCGACGACCGGCACGTCCACCGCGTCCGCCACGAGGCGGAAGTGCTCGGCGACCTCGGCGGCCGAGCTCAGCGCGTAGAACGGCGCTGTGGCGACGACGGAGTCCGCCCCCCACGTCACCGCGCGGCGGGCAAGCTCGGCCACGCGCCGGGCGGTGAGGTCGGGCGTCCCGACGAACACCGGCACCCGACCGGCGACGCGGTCCACGACCCGGCGCGTGACGGCCTCCCGCTCGGCGTCGGTGAGGTAGGCCACCTGGCCGGACGACCCCAGAACGAACACGCCGTCGACCCCGCCGGCCATCAGGTGGTCGACGAGACGGTCCAGCGAGGCCGGATCGACGGCGCCCGAGGCGTCCATGGGCGTGAGAATCGGGGGAATGATGCCGCGCAGCAGGCTCATGTCAGCGCTCCAGGAGGGTCGGGACGGCACCCAGCAGGGTGCGCGTGTAGGGGTGGCGGGGGTCAGTGAACAGCTGCTCGGCGGCGCCGGTCTCGACGATCCGGCCGGCGTTCATGACGGCCATGCGATCCGACACGTAGCGGACCGTCGCGATGTCGTGGCTGATGAACACCATGCCCAGACCGAGCGCCGCCTTGAGGTCGGTGAGCAGGTTGAGCACCTGGGCGCGCACCGACACGTCCAGCGCCGAGGTGGGCTCGTCGGCCACGACGATGTCGGGTTCGAGCGCGAGGGCCCGCGCGATCGCGACGCGCTGGCG
>JAKDIK010000394.1 GCA_030450535.1 Propionibacteriaceae bacterium | reverse complement strand
GCACCCTCAGCCCGGCGTGGGCCAGGCGCTCCCCGGCGATGTAGCCGCCGGGGCCGCCGCCCATGACGATGACGTCGTAGTGGCCCACCGCAGTCACCCCATCACCGTGAAGTCGATGTTCTCGATGGCCCGGACGAGGTCAACCAGGAACCGGCCGGCGTCCGCCCCGTCGACGACCTGATGGTCGGCGGTGAGCGAGAAGCCCATGCGCTGCTGGACGCCGACGGTGCCGTCGTCGGTGAGCACCGGGTGGTTGGTGATCGTGTTCACACCGAGGATGCCGGTCTGCGGCACGTTGACGATCGGCGTGAAGCTCTCGATGCCGAAGCTGCCGAGGTTGCTCACCGTGAAGGTCGCACCCTGCAGCAGTTCGGGATCGATCTTGCCCTCGCGGGCGGCTGCGGCGAGCTCCTTCGTGGTGTCGGACAGGGCGCGAACGCTGAGCCGATCGGCATGCCTGATGGTGGGCACGAGCAGACCGCGCGGCGTGTCGACTGCGAGGCCGAGGTGCACGGGCGTGAAGGTGCGCAGGGCGCCGTCGACCAGGTGGGCGTTGAGATTCGCGTGGTTCCGCAGCACCTGCACCGTCGCGAAGCACACCAGGTCGCCCAGCGTGATGCCGGTGTAACCCAGCTCGGCCGGCGAGTTCTTGAACTTCTTCCGCAGCGCGAGCAGGCCGGCGGCGTCCGCGGACGCGTCATAGCTGAGCTGGGCCGAGGTCGCGAGCGCCGTGATCATCCGCCCGGCGATGAGCTTGCGGACGCCCTTGAGCGGGGTCTCGGTGTACTCACCGGACGCCGCGGGCGCAGCCTGTTCAGGTTGAGCGGGCTGAGCGGCTTCCGTGGCCGACGACTGGGCGGATTCGGTCGAAGCCTGCGGGGCGGCGGAGGCCGCCAGATCGGCCTGACCGGTGCGGCCGCCGATCGCGGTGCCCTGCTCGACGCCGGAGAGATCCTGGCCCTTCGTGCCGGCCGTGGGACGGGGGCCGCGCGCGAGCGCCGTTTCGACGTCGCGCTCGATCACCCGCCCGTGCGGGCCGGTGCCGGCGCCCACGGCGTCCAGCGTGATGCCCTCGGCCTCGGCGCGGTGGCGGGCCCGTGGGGACGCGGCCCCGGCCGGGGCGTCCGGGGCTCCGCTGGGAGCGGCTTGGATGGCGTCCTGATCGACGGTGGGGGTGAGGTCGTCCTCGCCGTGCTCGTTCACCTCGCCGCCCTCGCCGGTCACGCTCGGGACGCCGGCGGCCAGGTCGGCGTCGCCGTCGGCGTCGGCGGCCGGGTCGGCATCCCCTGCGCCGGCCCCGCCACCCGCGCGGGCGCCGCGCTGGGCCGCCGACGCTTTGGCGCCCTCGGCCTGGTCGGCGGGGGGCGTGAGCGCATCCTCAGCGTCCTCGTCGACCTCGCCGCCCTCCCCGGTGGTCTGCGGGGCGAGTCCGTGCTCGGCGAGCACCGCCTCAACGTTCTCATCGGCGTCCCCCACGATCGCGATCGGGCTCTTGACCGGGACGTCGTCCCCCTCCTCGACCAGCAGCGCGAGCACCGTGCCGGAGGCCCCCGAGGGAACGTCCATGGTCGACTTGTCGGTCTCGATCTCGCACAGCGTCGTGTTGTCGTCAACCGTGTCGCCCACAGACACCGACCACACGGACATCAGGCACGACTCGACGGTGTTGCCCAGCGCGGGCATCACGATGATCTGGGCCATCGTTGGCTCCTTCTGCTCGGTCCGGACGGGGCGGCACCGCCTCGGGGACTTTCGATTCGTTTACGGATTATCGACAAGTGCAATCCTAAGGGGCCCCTACCCCGCGTGGCAAGGGCGTGGGGTAACTCGGGGGCATCCGGCGCGGCCGCACCCCGGTTTGGACCGATTTGGACCCGACTTTATGGCGCCATGGCACCAGAAAGTCGGGTCCAAATCGGAGTCTCGGGTCACCCGCGACGAACCCCGGCGCTCAGCGCAGGAACAGCGCGCGCAGCCGGAACGTCACGGCTGTGATGCCGAGCACGCTGAGCGCCACGAAGTACAGCGCGTGGACCA
>JAKDIK010000163.1 GCA_030450535.1 Propionibacteriaceae bacterium | reverse complement strand
GGCGCCTAGACTGGGCGTCCCCGAGCCAGGACGGAGCCCATGACGCATTCCGAGGCCGTCACCTCCCCCGGCGCCGCTCCCGCGGCGCCCGAGGAGGCACCGGCCATCGGAACCGTCGTGGTCACCCGCGACGTCACGATCGATCCGCGCACGGGCGAGCCGCGCCGGCCGTGGTCCCTCTGGGCCGCGACGGCGCTGCTGTACGCGGGCGTGGCAGTCGTGTTGGGTGGCCTGCTGTGGGCGTTCTGGCAGAGCATCGATACCTTCGAGCAGGCGGCCTGGCTCCATCGGGTGACCCCGACGGAGCCGGGCTCGCTGCTGCGCGTGGCCATGGTCACCGGTGAATTCGCGATCGCCCTGGTCATCGCCGCCGCGGCCATCGTCGCCGCGTACTACGGCTGGTGGGGCCACCGCTGGACGCGCTGGGCCGGACTCGTCGCGGTGGCGCTGTCGTGCGCCGCGCTCGTCATCAACCCGCTGGCCGCCTGGGGCATCGCCCCGATCGTGCTCGGGGCCGCCTGCCTGTGGCTGCCTCCATCGCGCGCCTACTTCGCGCGGTGGTACGTCCGGCGCCACCCGGCCCCTGCAGTCGCGACGATCGTCGACGACGTGTTCTACGGCCCCCTGCCGAGGTACCAGTGAGCGGCGCCGACTCCCGACTTCTGCGGGTCCTGCGCCGCGTCGTCCGGGGCGCGACGACGCTGGCTCCCGCCGCACGCGGCCGGCTGAGGCGTCCGTCGCGGACGGTGCGCGATCCGGGCGGCTTCTATCCCGGCGACTTCGTCGGAATGCCCTCCGTCGCCTACACCCCGGTCTCCGGGAATCGCCCCGACCCCGGCGAGGTCGTCTGGGCGTGGGTGCCGTTCGAGGAGGACCACGCCAGGGGCAAGGATCGCCCCGTCCTGCTCATCGGACGCGACCGCCGCTGGCTGCTCGGTCTGCCACTGACCAGCCTCGACCACGACCGCGACGCCGCCCAGGAGGCCCGGGAGGGTCGCTACTGGTTCGACATCGGCTCGGGGCCGTGGGATCCGCGCGGACGCCGCAGCGAGGCTCGCGTGAACCGCATCATTCGGCTCAACCCGGACGCCGTCCGCCGCACGTCGGCCGCGCTGGATCGTGAGATCTTCGACCGGGTGATCGCCGAGGTGCGGCTGCGCCGCGGACGCTGACCCGCCGACGCCGATCCGCGCTCCGCCCCTATCCGGCAGCGCCGCCCGCGTGCGGCGTCCCCCCGACGAAGTAGCTGTCATCCATGGCCGGATCGGGCGCGACGGGCACGAACTGGCGGCGCAGGTGTTCGGCGGCCCACTGCCGCCCCGCGACGGCCTCGCGGGCGGCGTTCACCTCGTCGCACTGGTCCTGATTGAGGTAGAACGCGATCTCCTCCACCGCTCGATTGGCCCGGTCGAACGACTCCAGATCCTCGCTTTCGGACGAGCGGGCGACGAGGCGATCCACCGTCCGCTGCACCGTCTCGCGCCGGAGCCGGCGCTTCATCTTGGGCAACAGATCGATCTTGCCGTCCTCGCTGACGATGATGACCATGGCGCCCCGACCGGCCCCGGCCAGGTAGCGGATGGCCGAGTTGTAGCGCGCGCCGCGACCCGAGTCGCCGGTGCCGGTGGCGACGCCGTCGAGAATGACGCCGACGGCGTGGACGCGGCCGTCCGGGCTCACGAGCACGGCGCCGTCGATGCCGGTGGCGGCCATGAGGACGCGCCCGGCCAGCCGCGTCGGCTGGATGGAGTGCGCCTGCGGCAGCAGGCGGGCGGCCTCGGCGGCGGCGTCCGGGTGGACGACGAGCATCGTGCCGTGCGCCTGCACGGCACACGCGGCCGCCATTTCCCACAGGTGCCGGGCGTTCCGCGCGCTGGCCTCGGGGAAGACCATGTCGACCGTGTGGGCGAACTCGTCCTCGTCCAGCCGCTCCCGCGGCAGTTGGGGGATGCCGTTGTCGCTGCGCAGCAGCGGAGTGTCGAGGTGCCAGAGTTCCCAGCTGCCGTTGCCGAGGATGGACGCCGTGAACACGTAGTCGCTGTCGGCGCTGTAGGTCTCGGCGAGCGCGCCCAGGCCGAACACCTCGCGTCCGTCACACAGCAGGCACAGGTCGGGCGCGGACATCTCCAGCACCTTGCGGAAGGAGCGCGTCAGCCCGACCGGCACGGGGTGCTCCAGGGCGATGATCGTCTCCAGGTCGGGGTGATCGGCCTGGGCGAGCAGGATCGATCCCGAGCCGGCGCGGCCCTCGTAGGGCTGTGCGGAGACGGCGTCCAGGGCATGGCGGACGCCGTGGGCCAGCTCCTGGCCAGAGCGCTGGACGAGCGCCGAGACGAAGGCGTCCGCGGCGGTGCGGAGCACGGCGTCCGGGTCGACGACGATGCGGACGCCGGCCGCCCGGCGATCCAGCTCGCGGCTGGCTGCGTCGAGGACCGCGGTGACGCAGGCGTCGGGGAAACTCCGCGGGCCGGCGTCCGTGGCTCCCGCGCGGCGCAGGCGGGCGAGGTCGTTCCAGTGGTCGGCGTGGATGGTGACCACCGGGACGACGAACCACTCCCCCACGCCGACGCCGATGCCGGCGAAGTGGACGCGCTCGCCGGTCCGGGCAGCCTCGGTGAGTCGTTCGGCGAGCACCTGACGCCGCACCATCGACCGGGCCGCGGCGAGGGCGTCCGGATCGTCACCGGCCTCGCGCCGCGCCTTGGAGCGGCGGAACCGCTGCTCCGCGAGGTCGAGTGCGTCGGCCAGGGCGTCGCGGTCGAAGAGGCCGCGCGGCGGCTCGACGGTCACCTGAGAGTCGGCGTGGAAACCGACGAGGTGGGCGCGCAGGTCGATGTTCGCGCCCGCCCGGTCGAGCACGTCGTTGGCCAACTGCTCCAGCGACCACCGGAATCCGGCCTGGTGTTCCCACATGTGTGCCACGGCCGTGATGCTTCCATCCCGGGCCGGCCGGCGCCAGTCGGGGGCGCGCACCGGTGGGTGACGAACCGCCGCGTGGGGGTCGAACGTGAGGGGTGCGAACGTGAGGGGAGCGGGCCTGAGGGAGCGGGCGACGGGAATCGAACCCGCGTGTCCAGCTTGGGAAGCTGGCGCTCTACCATTGAGCTACGCCCGCAATGTTGCTCGCGCAACCCGGCCATTCTAACCACGTCCCCACCCGGCGCGCATGTTCGCACCGACGGTGGACCTCACCCTTCAGGGTGGTCCCGGAGACGACCCCGGAAGGGGCACCCGACCCTCGCGACGGCGTCCGGGCGCGACCTACCGTGGACTCATGACGATGTCGCCCGACCCGTACCGCCAGCCCGGACACATGCGCGTCGGCGACACCGACCGCGGCATCGTCGCCGACCTGCTGTCCGCGGCGTACGCGGAAGGCCGCCTCACCCGCGACGAACACGACCTCCGCCTCGAGCAGGCGATGAGCGCCAAGACCTTCGACGATCTGCGGGGTCTCACCATCGATCTCGTGCCCGCCACGAACCCCGGCCGCTCCGTCGGTGCCTTCAGCTCCGCGGCTGCCCCGCAGATCGACCGCTCGCAGTCCAACTCGGACGCCGACATGTCGTTCGCCATCTTCGGCGGCGTCGATCGCCGCGGCAACTGGCGCGTCCGGCGCAACATCTCGAACCTGACGCTGTTCGGCGGCACCGAACTCGATCTGACCCAGGCCACCTTCGAATCCGATGTGGTCGAGATGAACCTGTTCTGCGCCTTCGGCGGGGTGGACATCAAGGTGCCCGAGGGCGTCAACGTCCGCAACGAGACCGTGGCGATCTTCGGCGGCACGAGCGTCGACCGGGTACGTCCGGCGCCGGGTGCCCCCACCGTGGTGCTGAAGGGGCTCGTCCTCTTCGGCGGCATTGACGCCAAGGGCCCCAAGTAAAGCTCCCCCGGCCTCGCCTCGCGACGGGATCGACCTTCGGCGCGAGCGTGGACCTCACGCAACGAGTGGAGCGGCCGCTTAGGGTGGGAGCCATGTCCGCACCGCCCGAGATGCCCGCCGCCTCCTCCGACCGCGTCGGTCCACCCGACACCCCGGCTGTCTTCGCTCCGCCGGCCGAGACGTGGCGGCGGGTGTCCCCGAAGCTCACCACCGTGCGGCGCATCGCCCGCACGGTCACCCTGGCCGTCATCGCGGTGGCGCTCGCGGTGCCGACGTGGCTGATCTGGCAGCAGTGGTGGATCCCCGCCGTCGCCGTGGCCGTGGTCTTCGTCTGGTGGCTGTGGCTGTGGGTGCGCGCGGGTCGCGTGGTGCGCGCGATCGGCTATGCCGAGCGGGACGCCGACCTGTGCGTCACCGGTGGGCTGTGGTTCAAGGAACTCCTCGTCGTCCCCTTCGGCCGCATGCAGGTGGTGAAGGTGTCCTCCGGGCCGCTGCTGCGCGCCCACGGGCTGGCCACGGTCGAGCTGGTCACGGCGTCCGCCCAGACCGATGCCACCATCCCCGGGCTGCCGATGGACGAGGCTCGCATCCTTCGCGACCGGCTCATCCAGCTGAGCGACGCCAAGGGGTCGGGGCTGTGACGTCGCCGGAACGGACGCCGCCGGAGCCGGACGCCGAGATCCTTCCGCACGCCTCGGCGGATGAAGCGGGAACGTCGGACGAGGTGGCACCGGTGGACGCCCCGGCCGCGGACCCCGAGCGCACCGTCGTGGAGGAGCGCCTGCACCCGCTGAGCCCACTGGTGAGCATGTGGATCGGCGTGGTCGCGTTCGGCTGGTTCGCGCTGACCTCGATCCTGCAGGGCGACTCGGTGTTCGACGACATGTCAACGCTCCTGCAGCGCGTGCCGTGGTGGCTCCTGGCCGTCATGGCCGCCGTGGTGATCGGCTTGGCGTTCGGCTACTGGTCGTGGTGGACGACCAAGTTCATCATCGATGACGTCGAACTTCGCATCGAGAACACCGGTGCGTTCCAGGAGTCCAAGCGGATCGCCTTCTCGCGCATCCAGTCCATCGACATCACCCAGCCGTTCGCCGCGCGCCTGTTGGGGCTGGCCGAGCTGAGCATCGACGTCGGGGCGGACGCCCCCACCAAGCTCTCGTTCCTGCGCCGGGCGCGCGCGGCCGAGCTCCGCGACTACCTCATGGTGCGCGCCCACGGGCGCACTGCGACCGCACTGCCCGCCGAGCCGGGGGCCACGGCGTCCGCGTGGGACGACCTCTCCGCCGCCGACGAGATCCTCATTCGGCTGACGCCGGGCGAGGTCATCCTGGGCGCGGTCGCCTCGCTGGAGCTGCTCGGACTGCTGCTCGCCTTCGGCATCCCGATGGGCATCGCGGCCGCGCTCGACGCCCCGGCCCTGGCCATCGGCACCGGCTTCATCCCGCTCGCGTTCGCCCTGCTCGGCTTCCTCAGCAGCCGCCTGTTCGGTCAGTTCAACTACACCCTGGCCCGGACGCCGGCCGGCGTCCGCATCAGCCGCGGCCTGTTCACGCTGAAGAGCCAGACGGTGCCCGCGCATCGCGTCCAGGCGATCCGGATCAGCCAACCGCTGCCGTGGCGCTGGCTCAACCGGGCGCGGCTGGACGTCAGCGTCCTCGGCCTCGGCTCCCTGGGCAGCGACGGCGAGAGCCCGACGACGACGATCCTGCTGCCCATCGGCCGCCCCCAGCAGGTGCAGACCGCGCTGGCGTCCCTGTGGCCGGGCCTGCGGCTGGACGAGCTCACCTTCACCGGCCCGCCGCGGCGGGCCCGGTGGCTTGACCCGTGCGCGTTCCCGTGGCTCGGTTACGCCGCCGACCACCAGGTGGTGGTGAGCCGGCTCGGCTGGCTCAACCGCAGCCAGCACATCGTGCCGCACGCGCGCATGCAGTCGGTCAGCCTCAACCAGGGCCCGATCGAGCGGCGGGTCGGGGTCGCCAACGTGGCCCTCCACACGACCAACCTGCTCGGCGGCGAGAAGATCATCCACATCGACGCCGACGAGGCCCGCCGCTTCGTGTTCAGCCAGATGGATCGCGCGCGCTCCTCCCGCACCGAGGAACTGCTCGATCCGCCCGGCCTGCGCGCCGCGCTCGCCGGGCGCGCGGACGCCGCCACGGACGCCGACCTGTGGACCCTGCGCACGCACGCCGACACCGTGCCCGCCGCCGAGAACCCTCCCCGACCGCCGGACGCGGTGTCCCTTGATGAGTAGGCTCCACCCATGAAGATCCGTCACGCCCTGGGCATCGACATCGGGGGCTCCGGCATCAAGGGAGCCGTTGTCGACCTCAAGAAGGGCGAGTTCACCACCGACCGTCTGCGTATCGTGACGCCCCAACCCGCCACACCCGAGGCCGTGGCCGAGGAGGTACGCCAGAAAGCCCCGCCCATAACAACCGACTTGGGCGCCCGCCCCGAAGGCAAAACGCTCCCAGCCAACGTCCC
>JAKDIK010000162.1 GCA_030450535.1 Propionibacteriaceae bacterium | reverse complement strand
GGGCCGCGGTCGCCCGGGCGCCCGCGGGTCGCCCGGGCCGCCCCGCCGGCGTCCGGCCCCCGAGGAACTGCTCGCGGGGCTGAACCCGCCGCAGCGGGAGGCGGTGATCCACGAGGGCTCCCCGGTGCTCGTGGTCGCGGGCGCGGGGTCGGGCAAGACGCGCGTCCTCACCCGCCGCATCGCGTGGCTGATCTCACAGCGCGGCGTCCACCCCGGCTCGGTGCTGGCCATCACGTTCACGAACAAGGCCGCCGCGGAAATGCGGCACCGCGTCGAGGAGCTGGTGGGCAACCGGGCGCGGCTGATGTGGGTGTCGACGTTCCACTCCGCGTGCGTGCGCATCCTGCGTGCTGACATCGACCGGTTCGGGCTCAGCCGCACGTTCTCGATCTACGACGACACCGACTCCAAGCGGCTGATGACGCTGGTCACCAAGGATCTCGGGCTGGACCCCAAGCGCCACCCTGTCCGCACCGTCATGAACGCCGTGTCGAACTGGAAGAACGACCTGGTCGATCACGAGAGCGCCGCCTCGACGGCACAGGGCCAGGCGGCCGAGGTGCATGCAGAGGCCTACGCGGAGTACCAGCGGCGGCTCACGGCGGCGAACGCGCTGGACTTCGATGACCTCATCATGACGACCGTGCACCTGCTGCAGGCGTTCCCCGACCTGCGGGAGACCTATCGGCGCCGGTTCCGTCATGTGCTTGTTGATGAATACCAGGACACCAACCATGCCCAGTACGCGCTGGTCCGCGAGCTGTGCGGTGACGTCGGTGATCTCGACCAGCTCGACCGGGAGGGCCGGGTCGAGGCGCCCGAGCTGCTGGTGGTGGGCGACTCCGACCAGTCCATCTACGCGTTTCGCGGGGCGACGATCCGCAACATCCTCGACTTCGAGGCCGACTTTCCGGGCGCCCGCACGATCCTGCTCGAGCAGAATTACCGCTCGACCCAGACGATCCTGAATGCCGCGAACGCGGTGATCACGCGGAACCCGAACCGGCCCGCCAAGAACCTGTGGTCGGACGCCGGCGACGGCGAGCTGATCACCGGGTACGTGGCCGACACCGAGCACGAGGAGGCGCAGTTCATCGCCACCGAGGTGGACCGGTTGACCGATGCCGGCGTCCAGCCGTCGGACGTGGCCGTGTTCTACCGCACCAACGCCCAGTCGCGCGCCTTCGAGGAGGTGTTCATCCGCGTCGGCCTGCCCTACAAGGTGGTGGGCGGCGTCCGGTTCTACGAGCGGCGTGAGGTCCGCGACGCCATCGCGTACCTGCGGGCGATCGCCAACGTGGACGACGACGTGAGCGTGCGCCGCATCCTGAACGTGCCCAAGCGTGGGATCGGGGACCGCGCCGAGGCGATGGTCGAGGCGTTCGCGGCGGGGGAGCAGCTGTCCTTCGGGCGGGCGCTGGAGCGGATCGACGAGGTCTCCGGGCTCGCGCCGCGCTCGGCCAAGCAGCTGCGCGGCTTCGCCGACATGATGGCCAAGCACCGCGCGATGGTGACCGAGGGCGTCAGTGCCGACCGGATCCTCTCGAGCATCCTGTCCGATGCCGGCTACATCGCCGAGCTCGAGGCGTCCACCGATCCGCAGGACCAGACGCGGCTGGAGAACCTCGTCGAGCTGGTCAGCGTGGCCGGCGAATTCGTAGCCGCCGCGCACACGATCGACGTCACCCCGGGCTCATCGGGACTGCTGGACGCCGCGGCGGACGAGGCCGACGAGGCCGATGACGCCGACGGCGCCGGGCTCGCCGCCGGCGCCCCGGAGCCGGACGACTCGCTGCCGGCGTTCCTGGAGCGGATCGCGCTGGTCGCGGATTCCGACCAGATCCCGGACGCCGACGCGGCCGGCGGCGTCGTCACGCTGATGACGCTGCACACGGCGAAGGGTCTGGAGTTCCCCGTCGTGTTCCTCACCGGCTTCGAGGACGGCATCTTCCCGCACCAGCGGGCCCAGGCCGACCCCCACGAGATGGAGGAGGAGCGCCGCCTCGCCTACGTCGGCATCACCCGGGCGCGCGAGCGGCTGTACCTGTCACGGGCGTCGGTGCGCGTGATGTGGGGGCAGCCGCAGTACAACCCCCCGAGCCGGTTCATCGACGAGATCCCTGCGCGGCTGATCGACTGGCGTCGGGTGGGATCGACGGGCACCTGGGCGTCCGCGGCGTCCCGACGCACGGAACAGTCCTGGCGCTCCACGATCGGGTACGGCCAGGCCGCGCCCAAGCCGAAGCCACCGGCGTCGCTGGCCATCGGCGATCGCGTCCTGCACACCACCTTCGGCATGGGCACGGTGACCGAGACCTTCGGCGGCGGGGACACACTGAAGGTGACCGTCGACTTCGGCTCGGCCGGGGCGAAGAAGCTGTCGGTCAAACACGCCCCGATGGAGAAGCTCTGAGGCTCTCCACCGGGGCGGTGGCTGGTACGTGGCTGTGTGCCTGGCGTGCTGTGTGCGGGCGGACGCCTCAGGCGGCCGGCTGGCCGGCGTGCAGGTAGGGCGCCGGGTCGGAGTTGACGCCGGCCACGTAGACCGAGAAGTGCAGGTGCGGGGCGGTGGACAGGCCGGTGTTGCCGACGTAGCCGATGAGCTGGCCGCGCTTGACCGTCTCGCCCTCGGTCACCACGAAGTTGTTCATGTGGAGGTAGGACGTCTCCAGGGCCTCGCCGTTGACGGTGCCGTGGTCGATGCGCACGTTGTTGCCCGAACCGCTGTTGTGCCCGCTGGCCGCCTTGGTGACCTTGCCGTCGAGCACCGCGTAGATCGGGGCGCCGACCGCGCCGCCGATGTCGGCGCCGCCGTGCAGGCGGGTGTACTTCAGGATGGGGTGCAGGCGCATGCCCCACGGGGAGCTGATGCCGCCCTCGGTGGGCCAGTAGAAGGTGTCGGATTCGGCCACGCGCTGGGCCTCGGTGTCGATCGCGGTGACCGTGGAGGCCAGGGCCACGGAGCGGGCCGTGGCGGCGGCGGAGGTCTGCGCCTGCGCGACCTGCTCTCCCACCTCGTCGAGCACGGCGGCGCGGTCGGACGCCGCAGCGGCGACGTCACCGGCAGCGAGCTCCTCGCGGATCTGGTCGCGCGTGGTGGCGGTCTCACGGCCGGTGAAGGCGTCCGTGCTGCCGATCGCGACGGCGGCCGGCTCCGGCGTGGTCGCACCGGGCGTGGCGTTGGAGGCCTGCGCGTGGAGGGCGATCCCCGGGGCGACGAGCGCCACGGCGCCGATCGCTCCCGCGGCGGCGACGGCGATGCCGATCCTCACGGCGCGGCCGCGTGCGGCGAACGTGTGCCGGGGGCGGGCAGCGGTGTCCAAGAACGCGTCGGCGTCATCGAGCACGCGACGGGGGGAACCGTGAGGGGGAACAGGCACCGTCTGTCCTTCCAAGCTGAGAGAATGTGGGCTGCGACCGGAGTCGCTCGCGGCGAACCGCTAAGACAAAGCTAGCCTTTCGTTAAGAATTCTCAGAATTGGACGGAAAGGTTGCCTTCCGTTGCCATCCCCGCCACGCTGCGCGACCTCGTTCGACGCGGCGGCGTCCTCCCACTAGGCTCGGCGCGAGAGGGACGGCTGCGCCGGCGCGGCGTCCCGCGTGACGAGGACGGAGAGCATGGATCTTTTCGAGTACCAGGCACGCGACCTGTTCGAACGGCACGGCGTCCCCGTATTGCGGGGCATCGTCGCCAGGACCCCCGAGGAGGCGCGGCAGGCCGCCGAGGAACTCGGGACGAACGTGGTCGTCGTCAAGGCCCAGGTGAAGGTGGGCGGCCGCGGCAAGGCCGGCGGCGTGAAGCTGGCACGCAGCCCCCAGGAGGCCGAGCAGCACGCCCGGGACATCCTCGGCATGGACATCAAGGGGCACACGGTCAACGCCGTGATGATCGCCGAGGGTGCCAGCATCGACGATGAGTACTACTTCTCGCTGCTGCTCGACCGAGCGAACCGTTCCTACTTGGCGATGTTCAGCCTGGAGGGAGGCGTCGAGATCGAGACCCTCGCCGAGGAGCGTCCCGAGGCGCTCGTCCGCCGGGCCGTGGATCCGCGCGAGGGCCTCACCGAGACCATCGCGCGCGAGATCGCCGAGGAGGCTGACTTCCCGGCGGAACTGCGCGACCAGTTCGTCGACGTGCTCGTGAAGCTCGGCGACGTCTACCGCGAGGCCGACGCCACCCTGGTGGAGGTGAACCCGCTCGTCAAGACCGGGGATGGTCGCATCGTCGCCCTCGACGGCAAGGTCACCCTCGACGACAACGCCGACTTCCGCCACCCTGACCGGGCCGAGCTGGTCGACGAGGCCGCCATCGATCCGCTGGAGCTGCGGGCGGCCGAGAAGCACCTCAACTACGTGAAGCTCGACGGTGAGGTCGGCATCATCGGCAACGGCGCGGGGCTCGTGATGAGCACCCTCGACGTGGTCGCCTACGCAGGCGAGGATCTGCCGGGGACGCCCACGCCCGCCAACTTCCTCGACATCGGCGGCGGCGCCTCCGCCCAGGTCATGGCGGACGGTCTCGACATCATCTTGTCCGACCCCAAGGTCGAGGTCGTGTTCGTGAACGTCTTCGGCGGCATCACCGCCTGTTCCGAGGTCGCCAAGGGCATCCGCGGCGCCCTGGAGCAGTTGGGGGAGCGGGCGGCCAAGCCCATCGTCGTCCGGCTGGACGGCAACGCCGTCGACGTCGGCCGCGAGATCCTGGCCGAGTACAACCACCCGCTCGTGACGGTGGTGGCGACGATGGACGACGCGGCCCGCCAGGCCGCCGAGCTGGCCAGCGCGACGATCGCGGGCGCGACGGGCGACGGCTCGACCAACGACGACTCGACCAGCGAGGAGAACTGACATGGCCATCTGGTTGAACTCGGCGAGCAAGGTGCTCGTGCAGGGCATGACGGGCACCGAGGGACGCAAGCACACCGCGCGCATGCTCGGCTTCGGCACGCGCATCGTGGCCGGCGTCACCCCGGGCAAGGGCGGGCAGTCGGTGTCGTTCGAGGAGGACCCGATCCCGGTCTACGACTCGGTTGCCGAGGCCAAGGAGGCCACGGGCGCGACCGTCTCGGTCGTGTTCGTGCCCCCCAAGTTCGCCAAGGCCGCGGTGCTGGACGCCGTGGCCGCCGGCCTCGAGCTGGTCGTGGTGATCACCGAGGGCATCCCCGTGGCCGACACCGCGGAGTTCCGGGCGGCGGCGGAGGAGGCCGGCGTCCGGGTCATCGGGCCGAACTGCCCGGGCATCATCTCGCCCGGGAAGTCCAACGTCGGGATCATCCCCCCCAACATCGCGGGCGCGGGCCGCATCGGCCTGGTGTCGAAGTCGGGCACCCTGACCTACCAGATGATGTTCGAGTTGGGCGACCTCGGCTTCACCACCTGCGTGGGCATCGGTGGCGACCCGATCATCGGGACGACCCACATCGACTGCCTGCGCGCCTTCCAGGAGGACCCCGAGACCGACGTCATCGTCATGATCGGCGAGATCGGTGGGGACGCCGAGGAGCGGGCCGCGGACTTCATCCGCGAGCACGTGACCAAGCCGGTCATCGGGTATGTTGCCGGGTTCACGGCGCCCGAGGGCAAGACGATGGGCCACGCCGGAGCGATCGTGTCCGGGTCGTCCGGCACCGCGCAGGCGAAGAAGGAGGCGCTCGAGGCCGCCGGCGTCCGCGTGGGCAAGACCCCCAGCGAGACGGCCCAACTGGCCCGGGAGGCGATCGAAAGCCTCTGATCCGCCGCTCAGGGGGTGGTGGTCGGTTCGGCCGTTTCCGTCGCGTCGCCCGCGGGCCCGGCCGTCGCGTCGCCCGTGGGCTCCGACGGCGCGTCGGGGCTCGGGGAGGTGACCTCCGCGGGCGCCTGGGTCGCCCGCTGGGCCGCCCGCACCGACACCTGCCCCCATTCGGCGTCGTTGAAGTCGACGTCGCCGGTGGGGTTGGCCATCAGGTAGACCACCCGATCGCCGACCGACTGCACGCTCACCCGGAACGTGGCCGTGGTGTGGTTCTCGTCGGTCTGCTGCGTCACCGTCCAGGCCGCGCCCGTGCCGTCACCGGTGAGGTCGGTCAGGCGGGTGACCTGTGCGGTGGCCGCCCGGTCGCCGCACCCGTCGATGTTCGCGGAGACGCTGCCCACGAAGCCCGCGGCCTGCTCCGCGGAGCCGAAGTGGTAGATCACCTCGTCCAGCCCGAAACCGGCCGGAATGCTGGCGTCGTCGGCCACGAGGTAGGTGCGCTGCTCGGCGACCGTGACGTCCGGGACGGCGGCGAGGTCGACGTTCTCACAGCGGGTGCCCACCACGCGCAGCTCCGGCATCAGCGTCCCCCGCCATGAGCCGGCACCGGGGGTGAGCCTCGGCAGGTCGACGGCCGAGAGCCAG
>JAKDIK010000393.1 GCA_030450535.1 Propionibacteriaceae bacterium | reverse complement strand
CGGCTGAACGCGCTGGGCTTCGACGTGGCCGAACTCGACATCCACACGGCTCGCGACGGCTCCTCGATCACCATCCAGCCGAAGGTGGTGGACGCCGGCCACCACAGCCGCCGCCTACTGCGGCTCACCGGCCTCGACACCGAGGAGCACCAGGCCCAACGCCTGCTCAACGACCTCGACACCTACCGCGCCCGCAACGGGCTCGGCCACGTGGAGGAGTCCGTCGTGGCGCACCAGTGGCTCACCGCGTCGTTCCAGCCAGTCGTCACGGCCGTGCCGCCTGAGCTGACGGGCAAGCGCGAGCAGGCGCAGATCTACCACGAGGTGCTCGACTACCGCTGGTACGCCAGCCAGCGCGAACGGCGCGAGGTGCCCCTGGTGGAGGCGGTGCAGGGCTACATCACCGACGTCCTCGCCGTGCTCCCCGACGAGGTGATCTCCGACGACTTCGTCACCCCCGAATCCCGACAACTGCTCAATCCCTACGACCCCTCCCAGGGCTTCGCCGACGACGACGAAGAGGAACCGTTCGACCCCTGGGAGGCGTCGGCTTCCGACCCCGACTTCGAGACCCTCCCCGAAGTGTTCGACATCGATGCGCTGCGGAAGCTGAAGGGCGCACCCCACCAGCCATAGCAGGCGATACCGGCCGACTCTCGACCCGCTGCCGGCCCGCCACGGCGGCCATGCTCGGCTGGCCGCACCTCCCCGATACGATGGACCGGTGAGCTTCCACCTGTACGACAGCCGCACGCGCGCGTTGGCCGAATTCGTCCCGCTCGAGCCGGGCAAGGTCTCCATCTACGCGTGCGGGCCCACCGTGCAGAAGGCGCCGCATCTCGGCCACGTCCGCAAGGAGGTCAACTTCGACGTTTTGCGCCGCTGGCTGGAGCACTCCGGCTACCAGGTGACCTTCGTGGCCAACGTCACCGACATCGACGACAAGATCCTCACGGTCGCCGCCGAGTCGGGCGAGCCGTGGTGGGCGCTGGGGTATCGCGTCGAGGGGGAATTCCACGCCGCGGTGGCTGCCTTGGGCAACCGGCCCGTCACGTACCAGCCGCGCGCCACCGGCCACATCCCCGAGATGATCGCCCTCATCGCCGAACTGATCGAGGCCGGGCACGCCTACGCACCCGCCGACGGTTCGGGCGATGTGTACTTCGACGTGGCGAGCTGGCCCGCCTACGGCTCGCTGTCGGGACAGAAGGCGTCCGAGATGGAGCCGGATGCCGACGCGGACGCCCGCGGCAAGCGCGACCCGCGTGACTTCGCGCTCTGGAAGGGCGCGAAGCCCGGCGAGCCCGCCTCGGCCGCCTGGGCTGCGCCGTGGGGGGCCGGACGCCCCGGGTGGCACATCGAGTGCTCCGCCATGGCCGGCAAGTACCTGGGCCCGGCCTTCGACATTCACGGCGGCGGGCTCGACCTGCGTTTTCCCCACCACGAGAACGAGATGGCGCAGAGCCAGGCGGCGGGGCGTCCGTTCGCCACCTACTGGATGCACAACGCGTGGGTCACGCTGGCGGGCGAGAAGATGAGCAAGTCGCTCGGCAACACCGCCGACGTGGGTGAGGCGGTGGCTCGCCACGGCGGGCGCGCCGTCCGGCTCTACCTCGCCGCGCCGCACTACCGCTCGACCATCGAGTTGTCCGAGGAATCGCTCGTCGAGGCGCAGGCGCAGTTGGAGCGCATCGATTCCTTTCTCGCCCGGGCCACGGACGCGCTGGGGGGACGCCCCCCGGCAAGCTCGGTGCCGCCGGCCTTCGCGGCGGCGATGGACGACGACCTCGCGACCCCCGCGGCCGTGGCGAGCGTGTTCACCACCGTCAAGGAGGGCAACCAGGCGCTGGAGGCCGATGACCAAGCGGTGTTGGCGGACGCCGCCGGCGCGGTCATGGCGATGCTCGGCGTGCTGGGCCTCGACCCGGACGCGCCGGAGTGGGCCTCGGCGTCCGGATCGGACACCGGCCACCTGACCGGCGGCGTGGACGCCCTCGAACAGACCCTGCTCACCCAGCGCGCCGAGGCGCGCGCCCGCAAGGACTGGGCGGC
>JAKDIK010000161.1 GCA_030450535.1 Propionibacteriaceae bacterium | reverse complement strand
CAGGTTGACGCTGCGGACCGGGCTGGACTCCCCGGTGAACGACGACCAGTGCTTGGCGGCGAAGCGGTTGATGAGCACCTGGGAAAGGCCCATGCCCAGCGCCACCACCAGGACGCGCGCGATGGCGATGCCGGGGGGCGTGTCGGGATCGTTGGGCTCGGGCGGCTCCTCATCGCCGGTCACGAACGTCCACGCCCGGTCGACGAGCTGTTTGGTGACGATGCCCGCGATGGCCGCGACACCGGCGGAGTAGAGGTTCCACACGATCTTCTGGGAGAGGTCCACGGTTGGTTCCTGCCTCGTCGGAGGCCCCATCGGCCTCGCGGTGGGACCATCCTAATCCCACCCCCGCAACGGGTAGGTTGGGGCGGTGACGTATCGCGAACGACTGGCGCCCCCCGCATGGTGGTGGGTCGTGGGCCTCGGTGTCGGCGTCCCGACCTTCTTCGCCATCGGCTTCCTCATCGGCCCTTGGGTGGGCCTGGCGTGCGGGCTGGGCGCGGGCGTCCTCATCGCCTTCGGCCTGTCGGCGTTCGGCGTCACCGAGATCGTGGTGGACGCCGCCGGCGTCCGGGTGGGCCGCTCGCTGCTGGAGTGGCCCTACGTCGGGTCCGTCGAGGTGCTGGACGCCCCAGCCACCCGGCAGGCGCTCGGCGTCGAGGCGGACGCCCGCGCCCACGTGGTGCAAAGGCCGTGGCTGACCGAAGCCGTCCGCGTCCAGGTGGCCGACCCCGCTGACCCCCACCCGTACTGGCTGATCTCCTCCCGGGCGCCCGCGAGGGCCGCCGCCGAGATCGGACACGTCCGCCAGGATGCGCGGTGAGCGCCGCCGAGCGGGTGGACGTCCTCATCCGCCGGCTGGACGCCCGCGTCCCGCTCCCCGGGTACGCCCACGACGGGGACGCGGGAGCCGACCTCGCCGCGGCGCACGACGTGATGCTGGAACCCGGCGAACGCGCGCTCGTGGGCACCGGGATCGCGTTGGCGCTTCCCGAGGGCTGGGTGGCGCTGGTCCATCCCCGGTCGGGACTCGCCGCGCGCGAGGGCGTCACGATCGTGAATGCACCGGGCACCGTCGATGCCGGTTACCGCGGGGAGATCAAGGTGTGCCTGCTGAACACCGATCGGCGCCGCAGGGTGATACTGCGCCGGGGCGACCTGATCGCCCAGCTAGTCTTCCAACGCGTGGCCCGGGCTGCGTTCACCGAGGTGGACGACCTTCCGGCAAGCAGCCGGGGTGCCGGGGGGCACGGGTCGACAGGGGGAATCGCCCAGTGGGACACCCCCACCGCAGAGACGACAACGACGGAGGATGACCAGTGATCTTCGGGCGCAAGAGCCGCCGGGCTCGCGGCGAGGCCGACACCGACGACGAGGTTGACGCCACGCTGGACGACCGCGAAGCCGATCTGCCGGACGACGATCCGGACGTCGATTCGGACGTCGACTCCGACGCTGTGGAAGCCGCCGGCGATGGCGTCGAGGAGCACGCGGAGGACGATTTCGATCCCCGAGCCGACGGTCCGTTCGACCACGAGGAAGTCGACCTCGACAGCGATGAGGCGGAACTGGCCGCGCTGCAGGTGCGCCGCGTCGCGTTCGGGCCGCTGATCGTCACCCAGCCGCACGACCTGCGCCTTCAGCTCCAGGGCGACCAGAAGACCAACGCCGTCTACACGCTGCTGGCCCACCACGAGAACTCCGGGCTCGAGGTGGCGCTCTTCGCGGCCCCCCGCAGTGGAGGGCTGGCGCAGGAGCTTCGCGAGGACATCGTCGAGGAGGCGACGCAGGCGGGCGGGAGCGCCGAGCTGGCGTTCGGCCCGTTCGGCACCGAGGTGCGCCGCGTCCTCCCGCTGAACGGACCCGAGGGCGAGCAGTTGTTCCACGTCTCGCGCATCTGGCTCGTCGAGGGCCCCCGCTGGCTCCTGCGGGGCACGCTCATGGGCCAGGCGGGTCTCGTCGAGGGAGAGAAGCCGCCCGCGGACTTCTTCGTGGAGTTCTTCCGCAACCTGGTGGTGCGTCGCGACGACGCGCCCCGGTCGCCGGGGGAGATCATCCAGCTGGCGGTCCCCGAGGGGACCATCGCGCGCGGGTAGGCGACGGACATGGGCCTGTGGGACGACCTGCGCCGACGCGTCTTCGCCAGTAACGAGGAACTCGCGTCGGCCGACCGGCACCGCATCGCAGAGGAGACCGGCGCGGACGCCGTCGGCGACGTGGCCGACCGCAGCGTCGTGACCCTGCGCGGCACGATTGACGTGATCGCCCTGCGACCGCGCCGGACCCGGCCGTGGCTGGAGGCCGAACTCACCGACGGCACCGGTCGCGTCACGCTGATCTGGATGGGACGCCACGACATCCCGGGCATCGAGGCGGGCCGGGATCTCCTCGTCGAAGGGCGCATGAGTGTCAGCGACGGCGTCCGCCGCATCTACAACCCGCGGTACAAGCTCCTGTAACCGACGTCCGATCCTGTCAGTCCTCGTCCTCGGGGGGCTGCTCGCGGCGGAAGCCCGGCGAGAGGTACTGGGCGAGCTCGCCCTCGTACTCGGGGTTGACGACGAACAGGAGCTCATCACCGCCCTCGACGGCGGCGTCCCGCTCGGGCGGGCGGGCCATGCCGTCGCGGATGATCGCGACCAGCACCGCGTCGCCGGGCAGGTGGAGGTCCTCCACGCGGACGCCCACGGCCGGGCTCTCGTGCGGCAGCGTCATCTCGACCAGATTCGACTGGCCGCCGCGGAAGCTGAACAGCCGGACGAGGTCGCCGACGGTCACCGCCTCCTCGACCAGGGCGCACATCAGCCGCGGCGTCGAGACGGCGACGTCGACGCCCCAGACGTCGTCGAACATCCACTCGTTGCTCGGATGGTTCACCCGAGCCACCGTGCGCGGCACCGCGAACTCGGTCTTGGCCAGCAGGCTGTGCACGAGGTTGGCCTTGTCGTCGCCCGTCGCGGCGATGGCGACGTCGCACCGGTCGATGCGGGCCTCCTCGAGCGAGTCGACCTCGCAGGCGTCCGCGAGGAGCCAGTCGGCATCCGGGACGCTGTCGGTCTTGATCGCGTTGGGGTCACGATCGATGAGCAGCACGCGGTGACCGTTGGCGAGCAACTCGCGGGCGATCGAGCGCCCGACGTTGCCGGCTCCGGCGATGGCGACGCGCATGGTGGGTGCCTTTCGGGTGTGCGGTGTGCGGTGTGCGGTGGGCGTGGGGCTAGTGCCGTGGCGGCGGGGCGGCCAGGACGGCTTCGATACGGGTGACGTCGTCGTTGCCGGCAGCGACGAACAGGGTGTCGCCGTGCTGCAGCAGGGTCGCGTCGTCGGGCACGATGCCCTGGCCGAAGCGCGCCACGAAGGGCACCTTCGATCGGATCGCCGCCTCGATGTCACTCACCCGACGGCCGACCCACCCGTCGTGGGCACCGAGGCGGATGAGGCGCACCTGCCCGGACGCGTCGCGCCACTCCGGCTCCGACCCCTCGGGGACGAGCCGGCGCAACACCTGATCGGCGGCCCATCGGACCGTCGCCACGGAGGGGATGCCCAGCCGCTCGTAGACCTCCGCGCGGCCCTGGTCGTAGATGCGCGCCACGACGTTGTCGATGCCGTACGTCTCGCGCACGACGCGGGCCGCGAGAATGTTCGAGTTGTCGCCGGATGAGACGGCGGCGAAGCCGTCCGCCTGCTTGATCCCGGCGCTGACCAGCACCTTCTTGTCGAAGCCGACACCCTTGATCGTCCTTCCGTGGAAGTCGGGCCCGAGGCGCCGGAACGAGTCTGCGTTGATGTCGATGACGGAGACGCTGTGGCCCCGCCGCTCCAGGGCCCGGGCCAGCGACGAGCCGACACGGCCGCATCCCATGATCACGATGTGCACGTGACTTCGCCTTTCACTGTCCCAATCCTGCTGCGGGGCCCGCGTGGTTGCGGCCCGTGGAGTCGGGTCTAGAGTGTAGCCCCGTGAACGTCGCGGAATCGCTGAAGCGGCTGCTCGTCGGGCGCAAGCTCGCCAGCACCCAGTTGGGGGAGACCCTCCTCCCCAAGCGCATCGCACTGCCGGTCTTCGCCTCCGATGCGCTGTCCTCGGTCGCCTACGCTCCCGACGAGATCTTCCTCACCCTCAGCCTCGCCGGGCTCGCGGGCTACGCCTTCAGCTGGCCCATCGCCATCGCCGTGGCCGTCGTCATGGGGATCGTGGTCCTGTCGTACCGCCAGACGGTGCACGCCTACCCCTCCGGCGGTGGCGACTACGAGGTCGCGACCGTCAACCTCGGACGCCGGCCGGGCCTGGTCGTCGCCAGCGCCCTGCTCGTCGACTACATCCTCACCGTGGCGGTGTCGGTGAGCTCCGGCGTCCAGAACGCCAAGGCCGTCTTCCCCCAACTCGTCGGGCACGAGGGACTGTGGGCCGCCGGCCTGATCCTCGTCCTCATGGCGATGAATCTGCGCGGCGTCCGGGAATCCGGCACCTTCTTCGCGATTCCCACCTACGGCTTCATGATCGCCGTCTTGGCCATGACGGCCTTCGGCGCCTTCCGAGTCCTCGGGCTGGGGGAGAGTCTCCAGGCCCCCACGGCAACCTACGAGATCGTGGGCGACCCGTTCTACAGCTCGATGACGGCCATCGCCCTGGTCGTTCTGATCGCCAGGGCGTTCTCGTCCGGCTGCGCCGCCCTGACCGGCGTGGAGGCGATCAGCAACGGCGTCCCCGCGTTCCGGGAGCCCAAGAGCCGCAACGCGGCCACCACGCTCGGCCTGCTCGCCGTCGTCGCCATCACCATGCTGGGCGGCATCATCTGGCTCGCCAACGTCACCGGAACAAAGGTGATCGACGAGCACTCCGGCGTCGTTTTGGTGCGCGACGGGGAAATCCTGCGGCACACCGACACGATCATGGGCCAGCTCGCCGCGACGGTGTTCGACGGCTTCTACCCGGGATTCC
Source organism: Propionibacteriaceae bacterium (assembly GCA_030450535.1). GTDB lineage: Bacteria > Actinomycetota > Actinomycetes > Propionibacteriales > Propionibacteriaceae > Propioniciclava. The sequence continues at coordinate 1,482 of JAKDIK010000161.1, read as the reverse complement.
TGTTCGTCGTGGCGATGACGATGATCATCTTGTTCCTCGCCGCGAACACGGCGTTCAACGGCTTCCCGGTGCTCGGTTCGATCCTCGCCCGGGACGGGTACCTGCCGAAGTCGCTCCACACGCGCGGCGACCGGCTGGCGTACAGCAACGGCATCATCTTGCTGGCGTTCGCGGCGTCCGCGCTCGTGCTCGTGTTCAACGCCAGCGTCACCGCGCTGATCCAGCTCTACGTCGTGGGCGTGTTCGTGTCGTTCACCCTCAGCCAGCTGGGCATGCTGCGGCACTGGACGCGGCACCTGAGCACCGAGACCGATCCGGCCGTCCGCTCCCACATGCAGCGCAGCCGGGCCATCAACGCCGTCGGTCTGACCTGCACCGGCACCGTGCTCGTGATCGTGCTCGCCGCCAAGTTCATCTACGGCGCCTACCTCACCGTCGTGGCGATGGCGCTGATCTTCGCGCTCATGTGGAGCATCCACCGCCACTACGAGAAGGTCGCGCGCGAGACGGCCCTGGTGCCCTCCGAAACCCGAACCCTGCCGAGCCGGGTGCGCGCCGTCATCCTCGTCACCGAGCTCAACAAGCCGGCCCTTCGCGCGGTGAACTTCGCGAAGGCGAGCCGCGCGAACTCGGTGGAGGCGGTCGTGGTCGCGGCGGACGCCGAGGCCGTCGAGCGGCTGCGCCAGGCGTGGGACGACCTCAACACCGGCGTGACGCTGAAGGTGATCGCGTCCCCCTACCGCGAGACGGTGGCGCCGTTCCTGGCCTATGTGAAGGGGTTGCGCTCGGGCAACCCCCGCGACGTGGTGATGGTCTACATCCCGGAGTTGGTCGTGGGTCACTGGTGGGAGCGGCTGCTCCACAACCAGACCGCCCTGCTCATCAAGACCCGGTTGGCGTTCATGCCGGGCGTGATGGTCACCGCAGTGCCCTACCAGCTCGCCTCCAGCAAGCTCGCGATCGAGCGGGCGGTGCGCTCGGACGCTGCTGCTTGGCGGCGGCCGGGCTCGGGGGCGGTCCACGTCGGCGCCCATCTGGATGAGTGAGGTCCCGATGGGCGTGACCGCGAAGGATGACGACGCGCCGGCTCTGGCGGTCGGCGATGAGATCGGCCCGGTGCGGATCGGTACGGTCGCCCACGGTGGCCACTGGGTGGCCCGGCACGAGGGCAGGGTGATCTTCGTGCGGCACGCGCTGGAGGGCGAGGTCGTCCGCGTCCGCATCACCGGCCTGGCCAAGCGGTTCGCGCGCGGGGACGCGATCGAGGTACTGGAGGCCAGCCCCCATCGCGTCGCCCCGCCGTGCCCCATCGCCGGGGTGTGCGGCGGCTGCGACTTCCAGCACGTCGAGGTCGCCCACCAGCGGGAGTTGAAGCGCCAGGTCGTCGCCGAGCAGCTTGAGCGCCTCGCCGGGTGGGAGTTCACCGGCGAGGTCGAGGCCGCCGACCCGCCCGGGCTCGGGTGGCGCACCCGGGTGCGCTAC
>JAKDIK010000392.1 GCA_030450535.1 Propionibacteriaceae bacterium | reverse complement strand
ACGCCGTCGTCGCCGGCGACACCTGGCGCTTCACCGTCTTGTCGCCGCGGCTGATCCGGCTCGAGTGGGACGCCGGGGGGCGCTTCGTCGACGAGCGCACCCAGGTGGTCGTCGACCGGGAGTTCGGCGTGCCCGACTTCACCGTCGAGGAGTTGGGCGCCGGCGTCCAGATCACCACCAGCCACCTGCGGTTGCGGTACAGCGGCGGGCCGTTCACCGGGTCGTCGCTGTCGATCACGCTGCTCCGCGGTGGCACCGACGTGCACTACACGACGTGGCGTTACGGGGACGCCTACCCGCAGCACCTGCCGCTGCGCGGCAACCTGTTCGGCACGGCGCGCACGCTCGACGAGGTGGACGGGGCCTGCCCGCTCGATTCGGGCATCCTCGCCACCTACGGGTTCGCCACGCTCGACGACTCGACGTCGGTTGTCCTGACCGCCGACGGGTGGGTTGCCCCGCGATCGGGTGTCGGGGAGGCCGGCCCCGGGCATGATCTGTACTTCTTCGGCCACGGCCGCGACTACGCCGGGGCGCTGGCCGACTACCACCGCCTCACCGGCCCGACGCCGCTCGTGCCCCGGGCGGTGCTCGGCAACTGGTGGTCGCGCTACTGGCCCTACTCGGCGTCGGAGTACCTCGCGCTGCTGGACCGGTTTGCCGCCGAAACCATCCCGTTCTCGGTGGCCGTCATCGACATGGACTGGCACCTGGTCGACATCGATCCGGCGATCGGCACGGGCTGGACGGGCTACACGTGGAACCCCGACCTCTTCCCGGATCCAGCCGGGTTCCTTGCCGGCGTGCACGAGCGAGGGCTCCTCGCCACCTTGAACGTTCACCCCGCCGACGGCGTCCGGCGCCACGAGGAGCGCTACGGCGAGGTGGCCCGGGCGCTCGGCCTGGACCCGGACGACGGCGACCCCATCGAATTCGACGTCACGTCCCGCGAATTCGTCGACGCCTACCTCACGCACCTGCATCACCCGCGCGAGGCCGAGGGCGTGGACTTCTGGTGGGTGGACTGGCAGTCCGGCGGCACAACGCGGCTGCCCGGGCTCGACCCCTTGTGGATGCTGAACCACATCCACTACACCGACTCCGGGCGCGACGGCCGACGTCCGCTGACGTTCTCGCGGTACGCCGGTCCGGGCTCGCACCGCTATCCGGTGGGATTCTCCGGCGACACGATCACGACGTGGGAGTCGTTGGACTTCCAGCCCTACTTCACCGCGACCGCCGCCAACATCGGCTACCCGTGGTGGAGCCATGACATTGGCGGCCACATGTTCGGCGAGCGCGACGCCGAGATGGCCGTGCGGTGGTTCCAGCTCGGGGTGTTCTCGCCGGTGAACCGGCTGCACTCGGCGCACAGCCCGTTCGCCGCGAAGGAGCCGTGGGCGTACGGTCCGCGAGCGGCGGCGGTGATGGTGCCGTTCCTGCGCCTGCGGCACCGGCTCGTCCCGTACCTCTACACGGCGGCGTGGGACGCCCACACCGAGCACGCCGCGCTGGTGCGGCCGATGTACCACGAGCACCCCCTGGTGCAGGAGGCGTACCTGGTGCCGAACCAGGCGATGGTCGGGGAGCACCTGATGCTGGCGCCGATCACGCGTCCCGAGGGCGTCCGGACGCACGTGGCGTCCGTGGCGGCGTGGCTGCCGCCCGGGCGGTGGACCGACCTGTTCACCGGCCTCACCTACGCCGGCGACCGGCAGCTGACGCTGCATCGCGGCCTGGCGCACTACCCCGTGCTGGCCCGCGCCGGGGCGGTGGTACCGCTGCAGGCGGACGCGCTGGCGGACATTCGAGAGGTGCCGGACGCGCTGGAGCTGCGCGTCTTCCCCGGCGACGGGGTGTCGCACCTGGTCGAGGACGACGTGGCGGGCGTCCCGGGCAAGAAGGACCGTCGGGAGGTCGTGTTCCGGCAGCGGTTGGCCGTGGCCGACGACGAGAGCGCGGAGCTGGTGTTGGTCGCCGAGCCCGCCGTCGGACCGGCGTTCGGTCGGCCGCGCGCCGTGGCGGTCGACGTGGTCGGGGTGTCGTCGGCAAGCTCGGT
>JAKDIK010000160.1 GCA_030450535.1 Propionibacteriaceae bacterium | reverse complement strand
GACGGCGGTCGCGGAACCGGCGCCCACCGACGACCCGCAGCCCGGGGCGTCCGATGATCCGCAGGCATGCCGGGCCGCGCTGGCCGACGCTGCCGCCGCGCAGGCGTCCCTCGGTGAGGCACAGGCGGCGCTGGGCAGCACGAACACCGCGGGTCTCGCGCTGCTCCACGGGACAGTCGAGGCGTTGGGCAGCGCGGTCGCTGCGTTGCAGGCGTGGGCGTCGGGCGTGGCCGAGCTGGCCACCACCCTCGCCGCCGCTCCGCCGCAGGTGATCACGATCCCGGCCGCGCCCACGCAACCGGTGGTGGACTCGCCCCTCACCCCGACGACCGGTTCGTCGGAGACCCCGGTCGTCCAGCGGTCGCCGATCGTCGCCGCGGAGGTGGCGCTCGCCAAGGCGCGCCGCGACCTGGCGAAGGCGCAGCAGGACCTCGCCGACGCCACCATGGTTGCCCCCGTCGACGGCGTGTTGTCGGCACTGCCGTTCACGGTGGGCTCGACCGCCAATCCGTCGGCGCGGGCCATCATCACCTCCCCGGGCGGCATTCGCGTGACGACGACCGTGCCGGCGTCCGCGTTCGCGTTCGTCCACAGCGGTCAGCAGGCGACCCTGCGCGGCTCGGGTGGGGCCGAGGCGCTGGCATCCGTGTTCAGCAAGAACCTCGTGCCGGCCTCGTCCGGCGGCTATCCGGTGACGGTCATCGCGAGCGGGGACGCCGTCCAGGGCTTCGCGTCCGGTACGAGCGCCACGGTCGAGATCGAGGTGAGCAGCGCGACGGACGCCATCGTGGTGCCACTCACCGCGGTGCGCCGGGACGGCCAGCAGGGCACGGTGCGCGTGCTCGCGGGCTCCGAGGTGATTGACGTGCCCGTCGAGTTGGGCAGCATCGGCGACACCCGCATCGAGGTGCGCAGCGGCGTCGAGGTGGGCGACCGGCTCGTGGTCGCCGATGCGGAGCAGCCGCTGCCCAGTCTGAACTGGTGATCCGAGACGGGCATCGTCGGAGCCGGGCGACGGTAGCGTGGGGTGGTGACCCCTACCCAGCCCGACGCCGTGCCGCAGCCGCACGCCGACCGGATGACGCCGTTCGCCGGTCACCCCATCGTGGCCGGCATCACGCCGAGCCGACCCGATCTGGTGATCCGAACGGCCGCGGCGTGGGCGTCCAGCCTGGGGGTGGCGGTCCACTTCGCGTACGCCGACCCCTCCCGCTACGTCGTGCGCGAGCTGCGGGGCGGCAGCGTGCAGCACAGCGATCTGAACCCGGACGCGGCCGATGACGCCTGGCGCGAGCGTGAGCGGCAGCTTCGCTCACGGGTGGCGGAGCTGGTGGATCCCGATCTGACGTGGGAGTTCCACTACCTCGCCGGACGCCCCGACCGCGCGCTCACCCACCTGGCCCGGGCCGTCGACGCCGCCGCGCTCGTGGTCGGCACCCGGACGGGTCGGGGATCCGGCTGGCACGAGCTGCTGGACGGAGCCGTCGGCAGCCACCTGGCGCACCACCAGCACCGACCGGTCCTGCTCGTGCCGCTCTCGGTCGTGGACTGGAAGACGCCACTGCCATGACGACCGTACGACCAGCCCTGCTCGGCTGGGTGGTGCTCGGCGGGGCGGTCGGCACGGCCGTCCGCGATCTCATCGAGGGCGCCTGGCCCGCCGCGGGTGGGTGGCCCTGGGCGACGCTGATCATCAACGTGTCCGGCGCCTTCGCGCTCGGCGTGCTGCTGGAGTGGCTCGCGGCGTCCGGCCCCGACGAGGGCGGCCGCCGCACCGCGCGCTTCGCGCTGGGCACGGGCCTGCTCGGCGGGTACACGACCTACTCCACCTTCGTGGTCGAGTCGGTGGCCCTGGCCGGCGACGGGCGGGTCGGCCTGGCCCTGGCCTACGACGCCGCCTCGCTGGCGGCAGGCTTCGTGGCGGCCCTGGTCGGGATGATGCTGCCGCGGCTGGCCGGCAGGGGGGCGCCATGATGACCGCGGTGGTCGCGGTCGGGGTCGCCCTCGCGGGAGGTCTCGGGGCCGGGACGCGCTACGTGGTGGACGCGCTCATCACGGCCCGCTGGCAGGGCCGCCTACCCGTCGCCACGCTGACGATCAACGCGGTGGGATCACTCCTGCTCGGACTCCTGACCGGGTGGGCCGGGGAGGTGCACCCGGTGGTGCGGCACATCGTCGGCGTGGGCTTCCTCGGCGGGTTCACCACGTTCAGCACCGCGAGCGTCGAGCTCGTGCGGTTGGTGCTCGCCAAGCGACCGGTCGAGGCGCTGGGTTTGGGGCTGCTCATGATCGTGCTCAGCCTCGCCGCGGCCGCTCTGGGCGTCTGGCTGGGGGCGCGGGGGTAAGGCCGGGAAACGGTCCCCACGCGATCCATTGGTCCGAATGTCCGAACAAATCGTTGACCCACGTCGCACCACGATGCTACTTTCTTCGCAGCCTTGGAGCCCGCTGTCCGGCCCGGTGCACGTCCGTCACCGCGCCCCTCGGTGGACGACGCCTCGGGGCGGTATTTCTTCAGAGAAGAGGATCCACATGCGTTCTGGTATCTCCCGACGAACCCTCCTTGCCGGCAGCATCACGGGGGCCGCGGCGCTCGGGCTGACGACGGCCTGCTCGAGCAACGGGAACACGGGCTCGGGATCGGGCGGCGACAGCGGCGATCCGGGAACGCTGCAGTTCTTCCTCTCCGGCGACGCCAATCAGGGCGGCGGCTTCGCGCACATGGCGGAGAAGTACCAGGCCGAGACCGGCGTGACCGTCGAGATCGTCGACATCGCGAACGATGATCTCCGCACGCGCCTGCGCAACGCCGCGCAGGCGAACTCGCTGCCCGCTCTGGCCCGGGTAGGCGCCGTCGACCCGGTGTGGATGACCGTGACCCGCGACCTGGCCGACATCGTCGCCGAGCGCAACATCATGGAAGATCTGACCACGACCGGGGACGACGGGTTCGTGTACTCGGTGCCCACCGACGTCACCGCCGTCGGCCTCTACCTGAACAAGACGCTGTTCGACCAAGCTGGGGTCTCCTACCCGACCGAGGACGTGGACGTCTGGAGTTGGGACTCCTTCGTCGATTCCGTGCGACAGGTGCAGGCGGCGACCGGCGCGTCCTTCGGCATGGCGATGGACCGCTCGGCCCACCGTCTCAAGTCCTTCCTGTTCGAGTTCGGATCCACGCTGTTCCAGCCGAACGCGGAGGGCGTCTTCGAGACGAACGAGGCCACCAGCACGGCACTGGAGTACTTCAACAACCTGAACGACGATGCGTTCATGCCGCGATCGGTCTGGCTGTCGGAGGCTGATGGCAACGCGCTGTTCAAGTCCGGCGACGTCGTCTCCTACTACTCGGGCTCGTGGCAGATCGCCGACTTCGCCGAGAACATCACGGATTTCGAGTGGGTCTCGGTGTACACCCCGCGCCAGCCCGTCCGCGCCGTGCAGTACGGAAACGCGGCGTCCATCGTCGTCTTCGAGGGTGCCCAGGCGGACGCCGCCTACGACTTCGTGAACTGGCTGTACCAGAAGGACAACTACCAGGAGTTGGCCGAGACCTCCGGATTCCTGCCCGCCACGACCGACGCCGAGATCACGTACGCCAACCATCAGGCGGCCTTCGATCTCTACATCGACGAGATCGCCAACTCCGCCCCCATCGTGGGCGAGATCAAGCAGATGGAGATCGGCTTCGAGGCCGCCGGACTGAGCGTCGAGGGCGACCCGCTGCGCGACGAGGTGATCCGTTATCTCAACAACGAGATCGACCTGCCCACCGCCCTCGACAACATCAGTCAGCGGATGACCGAGGCCTTCGGCTGATCCCGGGCTGAAGGCGATCAGCATGGCTGAGACCACGACGGAACCTCCGGTCGCCGGGCGCGGCCGTCCGCCGAGCACTCCCACGCGCGCCCGGCGCGGGACGCGCCCGGGCCAGACGGTCGTTCCGCTGCTCTTCATCGCGGCGGCCGTCGTCCTGTTCAGCATCTTCTTCGTCGGACCGGGCGCATTGGGGCTGTACTACTCGTTCACGGACTACCGCGGCGTGGGCGAGCCGCGCTGGGTGGGGTTCGCCAACTACTCGCGCCTCTTCGCGGATGATCAGTTCTACGCCGTTCTCGGCCGTACCCTCACCTACACGGTGTTGTCGGTACCGGTCCACGTCGTCGTCGCCCTGAGCATCGCGGTGCTGCTCACGAGCGCCGCGGCCCGATTCAGAACGCTGGCCCGGGTGATCTTCTTCATCCCCTGGCTCATCTCCCCCATCGTGGCCGGTGTCATCTGGCGCTGGCTCTTCGGCGAGAACTTCGGCCTCATCAACTACGCCCTCACCGTCGTGAACCTGCCCACCCAACGGTGGGAGACCGATGGCAACCTCTCCCTCATGGTGCTGATCCTGGCCGGCACTTGGGGCGGAACCGCCTTCAACATGCTGCTGTTCATCGCCGCCCTGAAGAACATTCCGAAGTCCTACCTGGAGGCGGCCGAGATCGACGGGGCCAGCTCGTCCCAGCGGTTCTTCCGCATCATCCTTCCCCTGCTGCGCCCCACCATGTTCCTCGTGGTGCTGTTGGGGACGCTCGGTTCGATGAAGGAGTTCGCCCTCGTCCAGGCACTGAACGGCGGCGGCCCGGGCACCCAGAACATGTTCATGGTGCAGTACATCTATCGCACCGGATTCGAGCGAGCCCAGATCGGGCATGCCAGCGCGGTCTCGATGGTGCTCATGGCGATCCTCGTCGTGATCGCCGTCATTCAGATGCGCTTCGACCGGCGGGAGGACCTCTCGTGAAGGTCCGCGGGGTCAGCATTCCCCTCACCCTGCTGCTGCTCCTCATCGCGTTCGGATACCTCTTCCCCGCATTGTGGTTCCTGCTCAGCTCCTTCAAGCCCGGCAGCGAGCTCTTCTCGCTGCCGCTCTCGCTGCTGCCACGGACGTGGACACTGTCCGGCTATGAAACGGCGTGGAACCGCTTCGATTTTTGGCGCTACTTCTACAACACCGGCCTGGTGGCGGTCATCACGACCGCGCTCACGGTGATCGTGTCCGCGCTCACCGGCTATGCGTTCGCCAAGTTCAAGGCGTGGTGGCTCAACGCGTTCTTCCTGTGCATCCTCGCCACGACGATGCTGCCGACCGAGGTCATCATGCCCTCGACGTTCGCCATCATCCGCAACCTCAACCTGTACAACACGCTGGCCGGCATCATCGTCCCCTCGATCCTCACCGCGACCGGTGTCTTCATGTTCCGCCAGTACTTCCGGACCATTCCCGACGAACTCCTGGAGGCCGCGCGCATCGACGGCGCCAGTGAGCTGCGGATATTCACGCGCATCATGTTCCCGCTGGCCAGGCCGATCGCGGTGACGCTGGCGATCTTCAGCTTCCAGTGGCGATGGAATGACTACATCTGGCCGCTGATCGTGCTCAACGATCCCAACCGCTACACCCTCCAGCTGGCACTGCGCTCGATCGTCGGCGCCGACAACATCAACTGGTCGGTGCTGCTCTCGGCGTCGGTCATCTCCCTGATCCCCATGGTGATCCTGTTCGCCGTGTTCCAGCGCTACATCATGAACGCCGACATCAACTCGGGCCTCAAGGACTGACATGGTTTCGGCCGTTCTGGCCCGACTCACGTCCGTCTCCGACGCGTGGGTGGACGCCGTGCTCGCCCACCCGCAGACGCAGGACCATCGCGGCACGATGGCGGTCATCCGCAACCTGGTCGTGGCGCATCTCAATCCGTTGTCGCGCCACCAGGACGACCCCCGCACGCTGCAGCTGGCCGGCGAGTACGCCCGAGCGCTGGCCGCCCAGCAGGGAGCCGACGGGCTGTTCAGCTCGGCGGGCAATGCCTCCTCACCCCCCGACAGCGCCTTCACCCTCAACGACCTGGCCCTCACCCGCCGCATCGCCGGGGACGCCGCCGGCCGGCTCGTGGACGACCTCATCGTCATCGCCCACCGGGCCATGCCCGCGCTCGTCGCCGGGGGCGTCCACACCCCAAACCACCGGTGGGAGATCGCGGCCGCGCTGGCCGCGCTGGCCGACCTGCACCCGCACGCCCAGGCGCGAGCCGAGCAGTGGCTCGCCGAGGGCATCGATGTCGACCGCGACGGCGTGTACTCCGAGCGGAGCCCCAACTACGCCGCGTTGGTCACGAACCACTGTCTGCTGGCGCTGGCCGACACATTGGGCGTCGAGCCACTGGTCGACATCGTGCACCGGAGCCTCCACGTGCATCTCGATCTGGCCGATGACGACGGGGTCGTTGAATCGGTGCAGTCGCGGCGCCAAGACCAGGGTGTTGAGGTCTCGCTCACCTGTTTTCACGCCCAACTGCGCCACTTCGCCGTGACGGGATGCGACCGCTGCCTGCGGGGCGCGCACCGCAGTGAGCCCTCCTCGGCGCCCGCCGCCCTGGACGCGCTCGCGGAGCTGGTCCTCCATCCCGAACTGGCCATCGATCTGCCGCCG
>JAKDIK010000391.1 GCA_030450535.1 Propionibacteriaceae bacterium | reverse complement strand
TCGGGTTTCAACGCTCGGCTCCCAAAGCTCGGGCCCCGCGCTGCCGCCCGCGAGCCCAAGCCCCCCGGGTGCCTCCAACCGGTTAGCCCGCCAGAATCTCCTCGGACGCCGCCGGCTCGACTTGGTGCTGGCCGCCGGCGTTGCTCAGCATCGCGGAGTTCAGCCAGCCCTCGGGGACGCCGAGACCCTCCACGAGCTGGAGCGCGACCGGTCGGAGCTGCACGCACAGGTCGTCCACGGCCTGGGCGATCTCGCGGCTGCGCTGGCCGTCGAAGCGCTCGTGCTCCATGTACCAGGCGCGATGCTCCTCGATCGTGGCCAGGGCGTACAGGTCGCAGACCTGATTCAGCAGCGAGCGGATGTAGGGATCCTTCGTCTCCTCGATGCCCTCGATGAACGCCTCCAGCACCACCCGGTCGGTGTGCGCGCGGGCGGCGTTCAGCATGTGCTCCTGGCACGCGTTGGTCGCCGCGAAGGCGTCCCCGGCGGACGCCTTCCCCGCCGCCCGCATGCGCTTGGCCAGCCCCTCGACCACGTGGGCCTCGCGATCCTCGAACAACTGGACGTGCCAGCCGCGATGGTGCAGCGGGTTGCCGCCGACGCCTCGGGCGGCCAGCACGAGCCGGTCGATGACCGAGCGGGCGGTCGTCCGCTCCAGGAACGAGCCGCCGACCATGCGGGCGGTCGCCTGGGCGGTGCCGCGAAGATCCATGTCACCCCACGTCTTCTTGTAGTCCAGCAGCAGCGCCTTCGCGACGAGCTGGGCCAGCACCGTGTTGTCGCCCTCGAAGGTGGCGAATACGTCGGCATCCTGCCGCAGCAACGTGAGCCCGTTCTCGCTGAGGTAGCCGGCACCGCCGCACGCCTCGCGGCAGAGCTGGATGGTGTCGTTGGCCCAGCGCGTCAGCAGCACCTTCATGCCGGCCGCGCGGGTCTCGAGCTCGCGCGCCGCAACCGGATCGCCTCCGTCCGCGTCGATCACCCGCTGCAGGGCGAGCGCGAGCTCGTTCTGCGCGAAGCCGTACGCGTAGGCGCGGGCAAGGTTGGGCAGCAGTTTGCGCTGATGGGTCTGATAGTCGAGCAGCAGGATCTCCTCGCCCAACCCCGGCCGCCGGAACTGCGTGCGCTGCAGCGCGTATCTGGTGGCGATGCTGAGCGCCTTGCGGGTGGCGGACGCCCCCCCGCCGCCCACGCAGATGCGGCCGCGGACGAGCGTCCCCAGCATCGTGAAGAAGCGGGCGTTCTTGGACTCGATGGGCGAGTGGTAGACGCCGTCGTCGCCGATGCCGCCGAATCTGTCGAGCAGGTGGGTGCGCGGGACGCGGACGTGGTCGAAGCGGATCGTGCCGTTGTCCACGCCCAGCAGACCGCCCTTGTGACCCTGATCGCCCGTGGTGATGCCGGGCAGGTCGTTCAAGTCGTCGTCGCGGATCGGCACGAGGACGACGTGGACGCCCTGGCCCTCGCCGTGGACGTCCAACTGGCCGAAGACCGTCGCCCACGTGCCGTGCTGCCCGGCGTTGCCCAGATAGGCCTTGGTCGCGCTCGGTGTGGGGGAGTTGATCTCGAGTTCGTCGGTCTCGGGGAGGTAGGTGATCGTCGTCTCGATCGAGGAGACGTCCGAGCCGTGTCCCAGCTCGGTCATCGCGAACGCGCCGGGGCGTTCGACGGTGATGACGCTGGGAAGGAAATCCTCGTGGTGACGCTTCGTGCCCAAGTTGACGATGGCGCCGCCGAACAGGCCGTGCTGGACGCCCGACTTGATCGTCAGGCCGAGGTCGCCCTGGGCCAGCATCTCGAAGTGTGCGACCGATTCCGACTGCGGGCCGGTGCCGCCCTGGGCCTCGGGGAAACCGGCGATGGCGAACTTGCGACCGGCCAGCTTCACGAGGCGATCGAGGGTCCAGGCGCGGGCGTCCGCCATGCTCAGGGCCGGATCGCGCACCACGTCGTCGGCGCTGATCTCGTCGCGCCAGCGCTGCTTGATGGCGTGGAACGGCCCATCGAGCGCCTTGCGCAGCGCCTCGCCGGTCGGGCTGGTGGTCATCGGTGACTCCTTCAGGTGTGATGCGGT
>JAKDIK010000390.1 GCA_030450535.1 Propionibacteriaceae bacterium | reverse complement strand
GCGCGTCGCTGCCCCTCATCCCGCTGCCCCTGGGTCCGATCTCACGAGGTCACGCATGACGCAGGCCCAGGCTGTCGAGGTGGTCGTCTGCGCGCTGGACGACCTGGCCGTTGAGGAGGGCCGCACCTACGTGGTCGCCGACGAACAGGTGGCGCTGTTCCGCATGCGCGACGACACGGTGCGCGCCGTCGGCGCGGTGTGCCCCCACCGCGGCGGTCCGATCGCCGATGGCCAGTGCGACGAGCGTGTCGTGTGGTGCCCGCTCCACGCGTTCGGCTTCGAACTGGCCACCGGCGCGTGCGTCAACGGGGACTTCACGCTGCCCCGCTGGGAGGCCGACGTCCGGGACGGCCGTGTGGTCGTGACCATCCCGGCCTGACTGCTCCGACGCCTACCGGTTACCGAGCTCCACCTTGTCGGGGTCGCTTCCGGAGCGCTCGTCGCGGTTCAGCCCGCTGATGGCCGCCATCGCGTCGGCGTCCAGTTCGAAGTCGAGGACCGCCAGGTTCTCCGCGATGCGCGCCCGGTGGGTCGACTTCGGGAACACGACATCGCCGCGCTGCAGGTGCCACCGCAGGACCACCTGCGCCGGCGTCCGGCCCAGCCCCCGCGCCAGCGCGCCGACCACGGGATCGGCGAGCACCCGGCCGCGCGCCAGCGGCGACCACGCCTGGGTGAGGATGCCCAGCTTGGCGTGCAGGGCGCGCAGGGGCTCCTGGGTGAGGTAGGGGTTGATCTCGACCTGGTTGACCGCGGGGGTGACTCCGGTCGCACCGATCACGGCGCGCAGGTGGTCGGGTTGAAAGTTCGACACCCCCACCTCACGCGCCCGCCCGGACGCCTGGATCTCCACCAGCGCCCGCCACGTCGCCACGTAATCGGTGGTGGCGGCCAGCGGCCAGTGGATGAGGTAGAGGTCGAGAAACTCCAGCCCGAGTTGGCTCAGCGAGCGCTCAAAGGCAGCGCGGGCGGCGTCCGGCTCGTGATACGGGTTGTCGAGCTTGGACGTGACGAACAGTTCATCCCGGGCCAGCCCGGACCGCGCCAGCGCCCGGCCGACCTCCACCTCGTTTCCGTACATGGCGGCGGTGTCGATGTGGCGGTGGCCCAGCTCGAGCGCGGTCGCGACGGCCGCCTCGGCGTCCTGCGGGGCGATCTTGTAGGTGCCGAACCCCACCTGCGGGATCGCCGTGCCGTGCTGCAACCTCTTCTCCGGGATCATCCCCCCAACCTAACCCCGCCGGTCGCGCTCACCGCGCCAGCTGGGCCGCGACCTCCTCGAGGTCGTTGAAGAGGTTCTCCAGGAGCTTCAGGTGGCGCTCGGCCGGGGTGGCCTTGCCCTCGGAGAAGTCGGTGAACAGGTTGAGGTTCACCTCGGTGCGGATGTCGTACATCTGGAAGATGGCCAGCGAGGTGCGCCAGTTCTCGATCGCGCGGACGCCGCTCACCGAGCCGTAGCCGACGAACGCGACAGCCTTCCCCATCCATTCCGAGCCCAGGCTGTCGACGGCGTTCTTGAACGCACCGGGGACGGCGTGGTTGTACTCGGGCGTGACGAACACGTAGGCGTCGCAGGCATCGATCGCGTCGCTCCACGCCTGCACGCGCGCGTCGTCGTAGGACTTGCCCATGGCCATCGGGTGGCGCGCATCGGTGAACAGGGGCACGTCGAAGCCCTTGAGATCGATGACCTCGTACTCGGCCGCCTGGCGCTTGGCCGCGCCGTCGGCGACCCACGCGCCGACCGACTCGCCCGCACGACCCTCGCGGATGGAACCGATGATGATGCCGATCTTCATGCCAACCCTCTCGATGTGATTTACATGTCAACCATACGCGCCCCCGAGAGTCCCGCCGATGTTTCACAATGGTTGCCATGCAGCGCACCACCCACAGCGACGAGGCCAAGGCCCGCCTGCGCGCCCTCGTCTCGGCCACCCCCGGGGTGGAGGTCCGGCCGATGTTCGGCAGTCTCGGGGCCTTCGTCCACGGCCGCATGTACGCCAGCCTGTACGGCGAGCGGCTCGGCGTGAAGGTCGCCCCCGAGGAGCGCGCCGACCTCCAATCGCTGCCCGGCGTCGGG
>JAKDIK010000389.1 GCA_030450535.1 Propionibacteriaceae bacterium | reverse complement strand
CGGCGCGCTGGACGGCCTCACCACCGAGCGGGGCGAGTACCGCTTCGTGGTGACGCCGGTCCGGTTCCTCGGCAACGAGCGGACCGGCGCGCTGGTGAAGGTCGTCGACATGGCCGCTCAGCGCGGCCTGGTGGATTCGATGCTGCGGCAGTACGTGCTGGTGGCGATGGCGTCGCTGGTGCTGGCGTCCGTGCTGGCCTGGTTCTGGGTGCGGCGGCTGCTGCGGCCACTCGGGGCGCTGCGCGACACCGCCGAGCGGATCAGCGAGTCCGACCTGGCCGGCCGCGTCCCGGTCCACGGCACGGGCGATCTGGCCGCGCTGGCCACCACCGTCAACCACATGCTCGACCGCATCGAGACGGGCGTCCATGCGCAGCGGCAGCTCGTGGACGACGTCGGTCACGAGCTGCGCACGCCCGTCACCATCGTGCGTGGTCATCTGGAGCTCATGGATCCCGAGGATCCCGCGGACGTCCGCGCCACCTCGGCGGTGGCGACCGAGGAGCTGGTCCGGATGGGTGGTCTCGTCGACGACCTGATCCTGCTCGCCAAGTCCGCCCAGCCCGATTTCGTGCAGCCCGCCTGGACCGAGGTCGCCACCCTGACCGACTCCGTGCTCGAGCGCGCCCGCGGGCTCGGCGAGCGGCGCTGGAAGATCGCGCGCGTCGCCGACGGCGAGGCGTGGCTGGACGCCGGACGCATCACCCAGGCGTGGCTGCAGCTCGCCGCCAACGCCGTCAAGTACTCCGAACCGGGCAGCCCCGTCTCGATCGGCAGCGCGTTCGTGCGCGGCCGGCTGCACCTGTGGGTCAGCGACGCCGGGATCGGCATCCGCCGCGAGGACCTGTCGGTGATCCGCACCCGCTTCGGCCGCGCCGCCGGCGTCCGGGGGCGCATCGAGGGATCCGGGCTGGGCCTGGCCATCGTCGCGTCGATCCTGGACGCCCACGACGGCGACCTGGCCATCACCTCCACGCCGGGCGAGGGCTCCACCTTCGTCCTCGACCTGCCCATCGGACCCCACCACGCCCGGGAGGACACGTGAGCACCGTTCTGATCATCGAGGACGAGCCCCGCATCGCAGAATTCATCGCGAAGGGGCTCAAGTCGGCCGGACTCACCTCCACCACCACCACGTCGGGCGTCGAGGGTGCCCTGCTGGCCACGCACGGCGGCTTCGACCTTGTCATCCTCGACGTCGGGCTGCCCGACATCGACGGGTTCGAGGTGCTGGAGCGGCTGCGCGGCCAGGGCGTCAGAGTGCCGGTCATCATGCTCACCGCGCGTTCGTCGGTCACCGACACGGTGGCCGGGCTCGAGGGCGGGGCGGACGACTACATGGCCAAGCCGTTCAGCTTCGAGGAGCTGCTCGCGCGCGTGCGCCTGCGGCTGCGGTCGGACGCCGCCGCGGGTCCCGGCTCCGGTGGCGCGATGACGCTGGAGCACGGGGGGCTCTCGCTGGACGTCCGGACCCGTCGCGCCGAGGTGGACGGCCGCACCGTCGAGCTGTCGGCGCGCGAGTTCGCGCTGGCGGAGACGTTCCTGCGCAACGCGGGTCAGGTGCTGAGCCGAGAACAGCTCCTGTCGTCGGTCTGGGGATACGACTTCGACCCGGGCTCCAACGTCGTGGACGTCTACGTGCGCTACCTGCGGCGCAAGCTGGGCGCCGACCGGTTCGAGACCGTGCGCGGCATGGGCTATCGGTTGGTCTGACCCTCGCGGTGGCGCTCAGTCGTCGTCATCATCATCATCGTCGTCGTCGTCATCGTCGTCATCGTCGTCGTCGTCGTCGTGGTGAACCGGCGCCGGACGCGAGGCCTGCTGGCGGGTGCTCGAGGAGCCCTGTCCCACCGACGACGAACGCTGCTGCTGGAGCCTGGCCTGCTCCGCGGCGTGGTCGCGCGCCGCGTCCCCCCAGGAGGCGTCGATGAAGACCCCCTCGGCGCTCTGGCCGGCGGATTGCCCCCGCCCGGCTGCGTCGCGGGTTTCCTCCGACGGACCCGAGGCGACCTGCCCGGTCCCGTCCTGCGCGGTCCGGTCCTGCCCGGTCCCGTCCTGCCCGGTCCCGTCCTGCCCGGTCCCGTCCTGCCCG
>JAKDIK010000159.1 GCA_030450535.1 Propionibacteriaceae bacterium | reverse complement strand
GGTGGGAGGCACGGGACGCCTTGCGGTCGCGGCGCTGACGCAGGTGGGCGTCGCGCTCGACCATGTCGGCGTCACGCTGGCGCATCTGCAGGAACAGGGGCGCGGCAAGGAAGATCGAGCTGTAGGCGCCGGCGATCATGCCGACGAACAGGGCCAGGCCGAGATCCATCAGCGGTCCGGTACCCAGGATGAAGGTGCCGGCGAACAGCAGCGCGGCCACGGGGAGCACGCCGATGATCGTCGTGTTGATCGAGCGGATGAGCACCTGGTTGACGGCGAGGTTGACCAGCTGGGCCAGGGTCTTGTCCGACCGGTCCATGTCGCGCAGGTTGTCGCGCACCCTGTCGAACACGACCACCGTGTCGTACAGCGAGTAGCCGAGGATCGTCAGGGTGCCGATGAGGCTGGCGGGGCTGAACGTGAACTGCAGCAGCGCGTAGACGCCGATGACGACGATGAGGTCGTGGGCGAGCGCCACGAGGGCAGCGACCGACATCTTCCAGTTCCGGAAGTAGGCCCAGATCATCAGCGCCACGAGGACGAGGAACACGACGAGCGCGATGACGCCCTGCCGGGTGATCTGCTCGCCCCACGAGGAGCCGATGAGGTTGTTGGTGACCTCGGTCGTGTCCAGGCCCGCGTGCTCGGCGAGCGCCGAGGTCATCTGGTTGATCTCGGCGGCGCTCAGGGCTCGCACCTGGACGCGCACCTGGTTGTCGCCGATCGTGTTGACGCGCACCTCGCCCAGATCGGGCAGCCCGGTGTCCTGGGCGACGTTGCGGTACTCGTCGACGCTCGTGGCCGTCACCGGGGTGGGGACGTTGAACTCCGACCCGCCGGTGAAGTCGATCGACAGGTTAAGCCCTCTGATCAGGACCATCAGCAGGCAGACCGCCAACAGGGCCGCCGAGACCAGGTACCACAGCTTGCGGTGCCCGACGAAGTCGTAGCTGACCTCGCCGGAGTAGAGCCGGTGGGCGAGGCTCGCGCTGCGATTGCGCGCCATCAGGCCTCCTTCGGGGTTGCGGCGACGCGCCGGCGCAGCGGGCTGCGGCCGGTGGCGCCGAGGTGGTCGGGCTCGAAGCCGGAGAAGCGGCGTCCCTCGCCGAAGTAGCGGGTGCGACCGAGCAGCGTGACGAGCGGCTTGGTGAACCAGAACACCACCGCGATGTCGATCAGTGTGGTGAGGCCGAGGGTGAACGCGAAGCCCTTCACCGAGCCGATGGCGAGGATGAACAGCACCACCGCCGAAAGCAGCGACACGGCGTCCGCGATCAGGATCGTCTTGCGCGAGCCGAGCCAGCCGGTCTCGATGGCGCTGCGCAGGCTGCGGCCCTCGCGGACCTCGTCGCGGATGCGCTCGAAGAAGATGATGAACGAGTCCGCCGTCATGCCGATGGCCACGATGACGCCGGCGATGCCGGGCAGGTTGAGCGCGAAGCCCATGCCCTCGCCGAGCAGCACCATGAACTGGTAGGTGAGCACGGCCGCGACGGCCAGCGAGCCGATGACCACGACGCTGAGGGCCCGGTAGTAGAGCACGGCGTACCCCAGCACCAGGATGAGCCCGATCGCGCCGGCGACGAGGCCGGCCGACAACTGCTCGCCGCCGAGGGTCGGGGAGACGTTCGAGACCTCCGACAGGTCGAACGCCAGTGGCAGGGCACCGTAGCGCAGCACGTTGGCCAGGTCGGTGGCGCTCTGCTGGTTGAAATCTCCGCTGATCTGCGCCTGCCCGTTGGGGATGGCCTGATTCATGCGCGGCGCCGTGATGACCTGGCTGTCGAGCACGACCGCGAACTGGTTCTGCGGCGGGGTCTTGGCCACGAGATCGGTCGAGACCGTGCTGAAGATGCCCGTGCCGACGTCGTTGAACTGCAGGTTCACGACCCAGCTGACCTGCCCCTGCGGGATGCCGGCCTGCGCGTTGGAGAGCATGTCGCCCGACAGGAGGACCGGGCCCAACAGGTACTTGGCCGTGCCCTCGCGGTCGCAGGTGATGAGCGGCTGGTCGGTGACGTCGGGGAATTCGTCGCCGCAGGTGAACGCGGCGTAGTCCGCCAGATCCTGTGACGTCGGCGTCCACGCGAGCGCCTCCTCGGTGGTCGGCTGGACGGCCGCGGGCTCGGTCGGACGCGGCGTCGCCGCCGGGGTCGGCAGGCCGGGCGCCGGCCGGCGGTTGACCGCCGGACTCGTCTCGTCGGTCGGCGTGCCGTCGGCCGGCGCCGTGGTGTCGGCCGGGGCTGCGGTGTCGGCCGGCGCGGTCCCGTCGCCGGGGGCCGCCGTCGTCGCGGGATCGGTGGGCTGGACGGCCGCCTGCACGGCCTCCTCGCTGTGGACCGGCCGGAAGAACAGTTGCGCGGTCTGACCGACCATCTCCTGCAACTGGGCCGGCGCGACGTTCGGCACCGACACCTGCACCTGGTTGTTGCCGACCGTCGCGACCTCGGACTCACCGACGCCGATCGAGTCGACGCGCTGCTGAATGATCGTGCGCGCCTGCTCCAGGCTGGCGGCATCGACCGCGCCCGCGCCGGTCACGTTGCGGGCGGTCAGCGTGATCGTGGTGCCGCCGCGCAGGTCGAGGCCCAGCTTGGGCGCCCAGGCGCCGGACAGCGCCATGATCGCGAATAGCGCCGCCATGAAGGCGAAGAAGATGATGAGGGTGCGGAGCGGCCGCTGCCGGTTCCTGCTCTCGGTGGCCACGGTTGACGTCCTCGGGCTCGGGGGGAAGGGATTACTGCGCGTCCCGGGGGCGCTCGGTGGTCGGCGGCTCGTCGGAGTAGCCGGTCGGCTCGGAGTAGCCGGCGCGGTCGGCCGGGTCGAAGGTGGTGAGCGGCTCCTCGTCCATGACGGGGGCGTCCGCATCGACGTACTCCTCGCCGTCGGCGTACTCGAACTCGTCGTCGGCGGCGTCCACCGCCCGCATGATCGCCTGCTTGAGGATAGTCATCTCAACACCGGGGGCGATCTCGATGATCGCCTGGCGCTCGCCGAGGTGGACGATGGTGCCGTACACGCCCGAGGTCGTCATCACGCGGGACCCGGGGGCCAACTGGCTCACCATCGTCTGCTGCTGCTTCTGCTTCTTCTGGGCAGGGCGGATGAGCAGGAAGTAGAAGGCGAGCACCATCAGCGCGAGCATCAGGAGCGTCGACATCATTTGTGCGTCAGGCATGGTTTCCTTCGGGCCTTGGTCTGGGTGTGTCCCCCGGACGGGGGCTCCAACACCGGGACAGACTACCTGCTAGTCCTCCGAGGAGGTGAACAGGTCCGCGTGCGTCGCAGGAACGGCGAGGCCGAGGTGACGCCACGCCCGGTGCGTGGCGACTCGCCCGCGGGGCGTCCGCATGAGGAAGCCCTGGCGGATGAGGAACGGCTCGGCGACCTCCTCGACGGTCTCTGTCTCCTCGCCTATGCTCATGGCCAGGGTGGACAGCCCGACCGGTCCCCCGCCGAAGCGGACGCAGATCGCGTCCAGCACCGCCCGGTCGAGCCGGTCGAGGCCCAAGGCGTCCACCTCGTAGAGCTCCAGGGCGGACGCCGCCACGTCCGGGGTGATCCGGCCGGACGCCTTGACCAGCGCGTAGTCGCGGACGCGGCGCAGCAGCCGGTTGACGATGCGGGGGGTGCCGCGGGAGCGGGAGGCGATGACCTCGGCGGAGGCCGGGTCGAGATCGATCTCGAGCAGGGACGCGCTGCGCTGCACGATGCCGATCAGGGCCGGCGTGTCGTAGTAGTCGAGCTGCCCGGTGAAGCCGAAACGGTCACGCAGGGGCCCGGGCAGCAGCCCGGCCCTCGTGGTGGCGCCGACGAGGGTGAACCGCGGGATCTCCAGGGGGATCTCGGTGGCGCCCGGGCCCTTGCCGACGATGACGTCGACGCGGAAATCCTCCATGGCGAGGTAGAGCGTCTCCTCCGCCGGGCGGCTCATGCGGTGAATCTCGTCGAGGAAGAAGACCTCCCCCTCGCTGAGACCCGACAGGATCGCGGCGAGGTCGCCCGCGTGCTGGATGGCCGGACCGGAGCTGATGCGCAGCGGCTGGCCCAGCTCGTGGGCGATGATCATGGCCAGCGTCGTCTTGCCGAGCCCGGGCGGGCCCGACAGCAGCACGTGGTCGGGCACCTGCCCGCGGGCGCGGGCGGCGTCCAGCACGAGGCCGAGCTGCTCTGCCACCCGCGGCTGGCCGCGAAACTCTGCCAGCGACGGGGGGCGCAGGGCGCCCTCGGCCGCCGTGTCCTCGGTGTGGGCGTGGGGATCCAGCGGATCCTCGTTCAACGTCGCCACGCCGACTCCCCCCCGTGCCGCAGCGCCCTGCTCCTCGCCACGACGCTCACCGCGCCAGCGTCTTCAGCGCCGCGCGCATCAGCTCGCCGATGCCAAGGTCGGGCTCGGCGTCGCGCAGCGGAACCACGCGCTCGACCGCGGCCGCGGCGTCCCGGCTCGACCAGCCGAGCGACTCCAGACCCGAGGCCACCTGCTCGCGCCACTCCTGCGCCGGCGGGGCGCTTGACGGGCCGGCCGCGAGGTCGGGAATCGGGCCCAGGGCGTTCACCTTGTCCTTGAGTTCGATGACCATCTTCTTGGCGCCCTTGGGCCCGATGCCGGGCACCTTCGTGAGCGCCACGACGTTCTCGGCGAGGATGGCGGCGCGCAGGTCGTCCGGCGGCAGCACGGAGACCACCGCCTGGGCGATCTTCGGCCCGATCCCCGACGCGGACTGAACCAGCTCGAACGCGTCGCGCTCCTCGGCGTCGGCGAAACCATAGAGGGTCAGCGACTCCTCGCGGACGATCAGCGACGTGTGCAGGGTGGTCGTCCCGCCGACCCGGACGGACGCCACGGTCGCGGGCGTGCACAGCGCGCGGACGCCGAACCCCGAGAGGTCGACCACCACCCACGTGCCGCCGACGGCGACGACCGTGCCGGTGAGCTGGGCGATCATGCGGTGCTCCTGTTCTGGGTACCGGCAGCGCGCGTGCCGACGGTGCCGACGGATTGGGTGCCGACGGATTGGGTGCCGACGGATTGGGTGCCGCGGGCGCGCCGGGCGGCGAGGGTGCGGGCACGGACGCGGCCCTCGGCCAGCTCGCGTCGCACCTGGGCCTGGGCGAGACGGGCGAGGGCAGGGGCGCGCCACAGGTGGCAGACCGCCAGGGCGACGGCGTCCGCGGCGTCCGCCGGCTTGGGTGGCGCGTCGAGGTCGAGGATGCGCATCACCATCTGGCCGACCTGCGCCTTGTCGGCGCGGCCGTTGCCGGTGATGGCCGCCTTCACCTCGGTTGGCGTGTGTTGCGCCACGGACAGCCCGGCCCGGGTGCCGACCAGCAGCACGACGCCGGACGCCTGCGCCGTCCCGATGATCGAGCTGACGTCGCGACGGGCGAAGACCCGCTCGACGGCCAGGGCGTCCGGCCGATACTCCGCGACCATCTGGACCAGCATGCGCTCCACCGCGGCGAGACGCTGACCCGTCTCCATGTCGGGCGGTGTGCGCACGACGTCGGCCAGGAGCAGGGACGGCGTCCGGCCGGGTTGGCCCTCGATCACCCCGATGCCACACCGGGTGAGACCGGGGTCGATCCCCAGAACGCGCATGTTGCCCCTCGCTGGTCGCCTGTCGGTGGTCCGAACGTCTGTTCGGATTGTAGGGTCAGGCATCCAGGGATTCGAGGATTTCGTCCGGCACGTCCTCGTTGGAGTACACGGCTTCCACGTCGTCGACGTCCTCGATGGCGTCCAGCAGCCGGAAGAGCTTCTCGGCGGCGTCCATGGCGTCGACGACCTGCTCGAACTGGGGACGGAACTCGAGTTCGGCCGACTCGTAATCGATGCCCGCCTCCTGCACAGCCCTGCGCACGGCCACGAGGTTCGCCGGGTCGGCGACGATCCTGAAGGTCTCGCCCTCGTCGAGGATGTCCTCGGGCTCGGCGTCCAGCGTGGCCTCGAGCAGGTCGTCCTCGGTGACCTCGCGGGGGGCGGCCTTCTTGTCGTCGCTCGTCTGGGTCTTCTTCACCTCGACGACGCCCTTGCGGTCGAACACGCGCGCGACCGAGCCCATGTCGGCCACGGTGCCGCCGTGGCGGGTGATCGCGACCTTCACGTCGGACGCCGACCGGTTGCGGTTGTCGGTGAGGCACTGGATGAGGATCGCGACGCCGGCCGGACCGTAGGCCTCGTAGGTGATCTCGTCGTAGGAGACGGCGTCGCTGCCCTCGCCCGAGCCGCGCTTGACCGCACGGTCGATGTTGTCGTTCGGGACGGAGTTCTTCTTCGCCTTCTGGATGGCGTCGTACAGCGTCGGGTTGCCCCCGGGGTCACCGCCACCGGTGCGCGCGGCCACCTCGATCTTCTTGATCAGGTTCGCGAACAGCTTGCCGCGCTTGGCGTCGATGGCCGCCTTCTTGTGCTTGGTGGTGGCCCACTTGGAGTGACCGCTCATGCTTCTCCCGTTTGCTCGGAGGTGAACTCAACCCGCCCGAGTCTAGTGGGCCGCTCGGGCGCCGCCGCACCCCGGACGCTGCCGGACGCACCGAGGCGGGCGTGCGGTTCGGCGGTGGGCGTCGCGTTCGGCGGCGGGCTGGGGGTCTCCTTCCCAGGACCGGGGGTCAGAAACCGCCTCCCGAGACCCTGCCCGCC
>JAKDIK010000388.1 GCA_030450535.1 Propionibacteriaceae bacterium | reverse complement strand
GACCTCTGCGTGATCGGTACCGGCTCGGGCAATTCCCTCATCGACGAGCGGTTCGCCGACTCATCGGTGGCGATGCTGGACGACGGCGTCCGCTTCGGCGGCACGTGCCTCAACGTCGGCTGCATCCCGACCAAGATGTTCGTCCTGCCCGCCGACTACGCGCGCGCCCCGCACGAGGCCGCGCGGATCGGCGTCCACCTCGGTCCCGCCACCGCCGACTGGCCCGCCATCCGCGACCGCATCTTCGGCCGCATCGACGCGATCTCGGACGCCGGCGAGCTGTACCGCGCCCACGGCGACAACGTCACCCTCTACCGCGCCACGGGCCGCTTCGTCGGTGAGCGCACCCTGGAGGTCGCTGGCGACACCATCACCGCCGACAAGGTCGTCATCGCCGCCGGGTCACGCGCCACGCGCCCGCCGATTCCGGGGCTCGAGGACGCCTTCGCCGCCGGGCTGGCGCACACCTCCGACACGATCATGCGCCTGGACGTCCTGCCCGCCACCATGGCCATCATCGGCTCGGGCTACATCGCCGCCGAGTTCGCGCACGTCTTCTCCGCGTTCGGCACCCGCGTCATCATCTGCTCGCGCAGCGGGCAGATGCTGCGCCAGCTCGACGAGGAGATCAGCCGCCGGTACACCGCCGCGGTCACCGGCTACGCCGACCTCCGCACCTGCCCCACCGAGCGCGTCGAGGTCCGCGACGGCGGCGTCCGGCTCCACGGCCGCGACGCCGACGGCAACCCCGACGTGGTGGACGCCGACGTCCTGCTCGTCGCGACCGGACGCGTCCCCAACGGCGACCGCCTGGACGTCGAACGCGCCGGCGTCGAACTGGACGCCGACGGGTTCGTCCGCGTGGACGCCCAGCAGCGCACCACCGCCCAGGGCGTCTGGGCCCTGGGCGACGTGTGCTCGCCCTCGCTGCTCAAGCACGTCGCGAACCACCAGGCCCGCATCGTCCAGCACAACCTGCTCCACCCCGACGACCCGGTCAGCAACGACGGCCGCGCCGTCCCCAGCGCGGTGTTCGGCCACCCGCAGGTGGCGGCGGTCGGGCTCACCGAGGCCGAGGCGCGGGCGCAGGGTCGCGACATCGCCGTGGCGGTGCAGCCCTACGGCACCACCGCCTACGGCTGGGCGCTGGAGGACACCGACAGCGTCTGCAAGATCGTGGCCGACCGGGTCAGCGGCGAAATCCTCGGCGGGCACCTCATCGGGCCGCAGGCGTCCACGCTGATCCAGCCGATCATCCAGGCCATGGCCACCGGACTTGACGCCCGCACCATGGCCCGCGGGCAGTACTGGATTCATCCCGCCCTCACCGAGGTCGTCGAGAACGCCCTGCTCGCCCTGGATCTCGCCGACGGCTGACGCGGCCGCGCGGCGCAGCGCTCAGGGGTGCACCTTGAGTTGCTCCTGGACCTGCCGCGCCGTGCTGAGCAGTTCGGGCCGGCTGTCGGGGATCGAGGCGTAGTAGATCGAGGATGACGCCTCGCTCGTCGCCACGATGAGCACGATCGCGGTCTCGCCGGTCTCCTTGAGGTTCGGGATGGAGAACGACAGGTGCATCTCCACCAACCACGCGTCGTATCCGTCGACCGTCGTCGCCTGGTTGACGCGGTCCTGCCGGGCCACGCGGGCGTCACCGTAGAAGGCGCCGAGGATGCAGCGCGTGACGATCTCCGAACCCTCCTGAGGGCTGAAGAAGCCGTCCCCGGCCACGAGCTCACCGACCAGGACGGACGCCACCCAGCTGTGGACACCGTCGTAGGCCGGCTCGATCACGACCATCTGGCCGTACACGTCGCGTCCGAAGGCGAGACGATCCTCGGGCTGCACGGCGCCCCAAGGGCTGCCGAGCAGGGGATAGGAGATGTTGCCCCCCAGCACCCGTCCGGACGGGTTCACGTGCGGCGCCGCCGACTCGGTCACGAGGGTCTGGGTGGGGCACACGTCCATCGTGGGGTTGGACGCCGGCTGCCCGGCGAACGGGTTGCCCACCACCCGGGTGATGAGCGTGACGCCGCCCCAGATCAGCGCCACGACGAGCACGGCCACGACCGCCAGGACGGCGAGCGGCCGACGGCTGGTGGACTGCTGGTTGA
>JAKDIK010000158.1 GCA_030450535.1 Propionibacteriaceae bacterium | reverse complement strand
CACGAAGCGGACGCCGGCCGCGCGGTCGGCTCGCGCCGCCACCTCATCGGCCAGTGCCGCGTCGCTCACCACCGTCCCGCGTGGCATGCGATGACCTCCGCGATGGCCGGCGCCGGGTCGGGGCAACCCTTGTAGCCCGGAAAGTAGTTGACGTCGACGACCTGGGGGCCGTCCGGGGACTCGATGATGTCCAGGCCGAACAGCTCAAGCCCGAAGCCGGCCCGGACGCGTCCGGCGAGGTCCCGCACGGCGTCAGTCACCGCAACCGGACGCCCCGGCCGCGCGAAGGACTCCGCGTCGAAGGGCTTCCGCACCGCCCACACGTGCTCGCCGGCGACGTAGACCTTGAGGTCCTCCCCGGGGCCGGGCACGTGCCGCTGCGCGATCCACGGGACGGGACTTTGCGGTATGCCGGTCAGTTCGGTTTCGGTGGTGACGAGGTGGACGCCCGCACCGCGATGGCCGCGGTGTGGCTTGACGATGAGCGGCCCGCCTGCCAGCAGCCGTCCTGCCTGGGCGGGGTGGCTCACGAGCCACGTGTCCGGGGTCGGGACGCCGCACGCCCGCAGGCGCCGGCTCGCAGACACTTTGTCCTGGGCGACCAGGCATGCCTCGAACGGGTTGAACACGGCTGTGCCCTGTGCGTGGAGGGCTCCCGCGTAGCTGAGTGCCAGCTCCGTGTGGCTCTTGAGCACGTACAGGTCGGCCCCGTCGGCAACGGTGTCGGTGCGCAGCAGTCGGTCCTCGGGGATCCAGCCCGTGACGTCGTGCCCGGCGCCGGCGAGCCGACGTTGTACCTCGGCGACGATGGGGCTCGGCACATCGGGTACCCGGCGGGTCAGGAGGAAGACGATTCTCATGCGCTTCGGCTTTCGATTCCGAGGTGGGCGGGGCGGGGTGCCCACGCCCAAGTGCGTCGGGTCAGCGAGAGCAGCGGGCTCTCGCCGCAGCCACCGGCGGCGAGCTGGGCCCACAGGTCCGCGATGAGGAGTGCGAGCCGATGGTCGGGCCGGACGCCGGTGATCCGCGAGACGGTGGACGCCAGCTGTCGCGGGGTCACCTCGTCGGTGGCGCCGGTCAGGCTGGGGCACCGGTCGAGCGCGGCCGCGGCGGCCAACGCGAGGTGCGTGGGCCGGACGCCAGCGGCATGCGCCAGCCGGGCGGCGCCGACGAGGCGCTCGCCGCGGGCCAGCTTGCGGGGAACGTCGCGCCCGACGCGCTCGACGGTGTCGCCCAGGACCGCGTTGCCAAAGCGCGCCAGGATGCCGGTCAGCTCGGCGCGCGTCCCCGCCACCGCCGGACCGTAGCGGACGTCCAACCCTTGGCGTCCCTCCTCCATCGCGCCGAGGACGGCGGCGGCGATCTCTGGGTCCGCGACAGCCGCATGCAGGTAGCGGTAGCCCTTGACCGCACCCACATAGGCGGCGGTGGCGTGCCCGGCGCTGAAGCGATACAGCTTGCGCCGGTAGTAGGCCGGGAACGACTCGACCCCCACCAGGCCGGGGACGGACGCCCACGCGCCCGTCAGTGCCGCGGCGTCCACGTGCACCTCGTCGGATCGGTCCCCGACGACGAGCAGGTTCGCATCGTCGTCGACTGGCAGGACGCGCTGCGCCACGGCCCGGGCGATCACGGTGCCCGAGAAGCCGTGGCGGGAGCCGCGATCGCCGAGGCGGTCCGTCACCGCGGTGCGGAGGACGGCCGCGGCGTCCAGCCGGTTCTCGAAGGCGAGGACGTCCACCGGCCGCGGCGCCCGCGCCAGGCCGGGGGCGATGAGGTCGGCGACCGTGTCGAGGCGGTCCGCGCCGACGGCCGTGCAGACCACGTCGGCGTCCGCCACGTGACGGGCGACGCGCCCGGTGTCGGCGATGTGGACGGCGTCGGCCACCGCGACGATGTGGTCGGTGGCGCTGCGGCCATCGGTCAGCCGCACGGTGCAGGCGCGCGTCCTGGCCAGCGCGTCGATGGCGGGGCCGCGGCCCACCATGACGATCTCGTGGCCGGAGCGGTGCAGCAGGTCGGCGGCAAGCCCGCAGCCGATGCGGCCTGCACCGATGACGACGCCCTTCATGACACCCTCCTGGCGCGGGCTTCCGAGCCCTGGGCGTAGATGTAGTCGGCGAGGCGGAGGGCGGCGTCCGGGACGCCCTTGAACCCGGGGAACGGGTGCACGTCGACGACCAGCGGCCCGGCGGCGGACTCCACCAGATCGAGCCCGAACAGGTCGCTGTCCAGGGCGCGGGCGGCGGCGTCGCTGATCTCGCGGAGGGCCGAGGTGAGCGGGAACGCCTCGCCGACCTTGTCGGTGTAGGTGGTGGCGGGCCACGGGCGCTTGACCCCGAACGTCTGATCGCCGATGCGGTAGAGCTTGCGGTCGCGGTGGTCGTTCGGGTGGAACTGCTGCGCGAAGAGTGTGTCGTCGGCCGGCGGCACGTCGATGAGTTCGTCGGCGTCCCACAGCACGCGGATGCCGGCGCCCCGGTCCGTCCGGGCGGGCTTGAGGACCAGCGGGCCGGCCGGCAGGACGTCCGCGAGCTCGGAGGCACTGCGGACGGCCCACGCCCGTGGCACCGGGACACCTGCGGCGCTCAGGCACGCCGTGGCGTGGATGCGGTCCCGGCAGGTGCGGACCATCTCGGGGCTGTTCAGGCACGTCGCCCCGCGCGCCTGGAGGCCCGCGGCGACGCTGAGGAGGCCGTCGGAGGGCGACTTGAGCAAGTACAGGTCGTGGGCCGCCCGCATCTCGCCGAGGTCGGTCAGTTCGAGTTCGTGGTGGGACACGTCGACGTCGACGCCCCAGCTGCGGAGCAGCTCCAGGCACGAGCGCGTCACCGACTCCGTGCTCGGCACCCGTTGCGACGTCAGCACGGCGATCCTCATGCGGCGACCGCCTGCCGGTGCTGGGCCGCGTGGACGAGCACGTGGCGCGCCAGGCGCCGCGACGCGAACGGAACGGCGGTGTAGTTGGGGAAGTCGTTGACCTCCAACACCTCGATGCCGTCGCGCGTCTCGAGGCAGTCGACGCCGAAGAGATGGAGCCCGAAGAGGGCGCCGCACCGGCGGGCAAGGCGGACCAGGGGGTCGGTGAGCGGGGCGGCACCCAGCTCGTCGCTCACGCACGGCGAGATCGGAGACGGTTTGCGGACGGCGGTGACGGCGCCGTCGATCACGTACAGCTTGAGGTCGGCGCCCAACCCGGGACGGTACTCCTGCGCGATCATCTCCGGCTCCGGCCAGGTGAGTGTCGCCAGCTCGGCGGCGCTGTCGACCACGACGAGCCCGGCGCTGTTGTCGCCGAACACCGGCTTGCAGATGAGCGGGTAGGCGAGATCGGAACCCAGCACCTCGGCCACGCCGCCCGCCACGGTGCGCGGCACGGGCACGCCCGACGTCGCGAACGCGGTCGTCATGACGCGCTTGTCCCGCACGGACTCGATGGATTCCGCGGTGTCCAGCACAGCGGCGCCGAGCCCGCGCGCCTGATCGAGGGCGGTCAACAACCGCGGATGACGGGCGCGGGCGACGACGAGGTCGCATGCTCTCGCGTCCGCCTCCCACGACCCGTCATCCACCTGGGTCTCGTCGTAGACCACGACGCGGGCCCCGCGCTTGCGTAGCGACTTGACCATCCCCCGTGGCTGCAGTTGGCCGCGATAGCGCTGGTCGACCAGGACGAGGATGTGGAGGCTCATGCGAGCCATCCCACTCGGTGAACGTAACGTGACGATGAGATGTCGGTGAGAGAAGCCTCATCGAGGCGGCTGTGGTCAGCGCGGGGTCAGTGCCTGCCAGAGGGCGTCGATCTGCTCGGTAAGTTCGTGGAGCGTGCCTTCGTTGGCCACGACGTGGTGAGCGGCGGCGAGCCGCTCGGCGCGGGACGCCTGCGCTGCGAGCCGGGCACGCGCGTCGGCATCCGAAAGGTCGTTCCGGGCGCGGAGGCGGGCGACCTGGGTCTCGGGGTGGGCGTCCACGACCACGACGGTGTCGAAGGCATCCGTCTGACCCGTCTCCACCACCAGGGGGATCACCTCGACGACGAGGGCGTTCGGGTTGGCGGCGAGGGCCGCGGCCCGGCGCTCGGACGCCAGCGCGCGCACGCGCGGGTGGACGATCGCGTTGAGGTCGGCGCGGGCGTCGGCGTCCGCGAACACGATGGC
Source organism: Propionibacteriaceae bacterium (assembly GCA_030450535.1). GTDB lineage: Bacteria > Actinomycetota > Actinomycetes > Propionibacteriales > Propionibacteriaceae > Propioniciclava. The sequence goes on along the minus strand of JAKDIK010000158.1, from coordinate 2,499 downwards.
GCCGAGCGCCGCGCGGTCGAGGCTGCCGTCGGGTGCGAGAATGCCGGCGCCGAAGCGGTCCACGATGGCGGCCAGGCCCGGGGTGCCCGGCGCGACGGCCTCGCGGGCCAGGAGGTCGGCGTCGATGATGACCGCGCCGCGCTCGGCGAGCATGTCGGCCACCAGGGACTTGCCCGACGCGATGCCGCCGGTGAGGACGATCCGTGTGGTCACCGGGCCATCCTCGCATGCGTCGCCGCTACGCTCTCGCCGTGGACCTGACCGCATCGCTCACCGCGCTTTGTCACGCCCGCCGGCAACCGTCGCTGTCGGGTGCGCTCGCGATCGACGGCTCGATCGTGTGGACCGGCGCCGTGGGGAACGCCGACCCGCTCGGCCCGGCCCGCGCGCCCGACGCCGACACCCAGTACCGCATCGCCTCGATCACCAAGCCCCAGGTCGCGGTGGCGGTGTGCGCTCTCGCGGACGCGGGCGCCGTCGATCTGCACCGGCCGCTGGCCACGTGGGTGCCGGACGCCCCGACCGGCGCCGCCACCGTCGCCCAGTTCTTGGCCCACACCTCCGGGCTGCCCGCCGAGCCGCCCGGCCCGTGGTGGGAGCGTGCCGGCGGCCCCACCTGGGAAGCCCTCCTGGCGGCCCGGATCACCCCGCTGTTCGCCCCCGGCACGCGCTTCCACTACTCCAACCTCGCCTACGGCGTGTTGGGCCGCCTGCTCGAAACGGTCACCGGCGAGGACTGGGACTCCGCGCTCGCCCACCTCGTCCGGGGCCCGCTCGGCATGACCCGCACGGCCCGGACACCCGAGCCCGGGCACGCCGTGGGCGTCGGCGTCCATCCACGCGCCGACCTCGTCCACCCCGAACCCGTGCCCGCCTATCTGGCCCTCGGCGCGGCCGGTGAGCTGTGGTCCACCCCCTCCGACCTCGTCCGCTTCGGCTCCTTCCTCGCCGGCGCGATCCCGGGCGTCCTGCGCCCGTCGACCCGCGCCGCCGTACTCCGCCCGATCGCCTGGCCGGACGTCGCCGGCGAGCCCTACGCCACCGCGCACGGCCTCGGCGTCATGGTGAGCAACGACGGCGGACAACGCACCTACGGCCACGCCGGCTCGGTGCCCGGCTTCACCGCCGACCTGCGCGTGGACGCCGAGCGTCGCCTCGCCGTCGCCGCCTGCGGCAACGCGACCACCCCGTTCGGCGGGGTCATGGGCCTGCTGGACGCCGTGCGCGCCACCCGGCCCGAGCCCGAGCTGCCACCCGTCGGCGACGAGACCGCCGAAGAGCTGTGCGGCCTCTGGTACTGGGGCACCCGCGAGCATGTGCTCGCCACCCCCGCCCCGGGCCGGCTGCTGCTGGTGGGCCCCGACGGCAAGGGCGCCTCGACGTTCGCCCTCGACGCCGACGGTGACGGCGACGGCGACGCTGACACCTGGGTCGGCGACGGCGGGGACTACTTCCACGGCGAGCGCCTCCGGGTGATCCGCGACGCCGGCGGTCGCGTCCACGCCCTCGACGTGGCCACCTTCTGTTTCACCCGGACGCCCTACGATCCGGCCGTCGACCTGCCCGGCGGCGGCGATCCGGACGGGTGGCGTCCCAGCAGCTGAGGCGTGCGCCACCCCACCCCGCCACAACGCCGAACGGCGCCCCCCAGCAGGGGGACGCCGTTCGACAGTCGCGTGCGACAGTGCTGCGGGCCGGGAGTCAGCGACCGCCGGTGAGCTTGTCGCGCAGAGCCTGCAGTGCCTCGTCGGAGGCCAGCGAACCCTCGGGAGCGCTGCTGCTGCTCGTGGTGGTGCTGGACTGGCGACCACCCGCGGAATACGTGGACGAGGTGGCGGCCTCGACCGCGGCGTTCGCCTCGGCGGCCTCCGCGTCCTCGACCTGCTTCTTGTGCGCCAGCCAACGGGTCTGCGCCTCGGCGTAGGACTGCTCCCACGCACGCTGCTGCTCCTCGTACCCAGGCTTCCACTCCTGGGTCTCCGGATCGAAGCCCTCGGGATAGATGTAGTTGCCCTGGTCGTCGTAGCTGGCCGTCATGCCGTACAGCGACGGATCGAAGTCGTCGGCACCCACATCGAGGCCCTCGTTCGCCTGCTTGAGGCTGAGGCTGATGCGGCGACGCTCGAGGTCGATGTCGATGATCTTGACCATGACGTCGTCGTTGACCGCGACGACCTGCTCGGGGATCTCGACGTGACGCTCGGCCAGCTCGGAGACGTGCACGAGGCCCTCGATGCCCTCCTCGACACGCACGAACGCGCCGAACGGGACGAGCTTGGTGACCTTGCCGGGCACGATGTGGCCGATCTGGTGGGTCCGGGCGAAGGTCTGCCACGGATCCTCCTGCGTCGCCTTGAGCGACAGGGAGACGCGCTCGCGGTCCATGTCGACGTCGAGCACCTCGACGGTGACCTCGTTGCCGACCTCGACGACCTCGGACGGGTGGTCGATGTGCTTCCAGGACAGCTCGGAGACGTGCACGAGGCCGTCCACGCCGCC
>JAKDIK010000023.1 GCA_030450535.1 Propionibacteriaceae bacterium | reverse complement strand
GCCGTCGCCGCGTCGGCGCGCGCCCAGCTGGAGCGTCTGGTGCGCGCCACCCAGCGGCGCTTCCCGGCGGTGGGCGATCTGGCGCGCTCGGTGCGGTTCCGCTGGTTCGACCAGCCGCAGGTGGACGCCGAGCGCGAGGCCGTCCTCGCCGGCGTCGGGGCCGAGGTCGCCGAGCTGGCCGCGCGCCCGGACGCCCCCGATCGCGAGGAGCGCCTGACCGCGCTCGCCGCGATCCCCGAGCGCCTGGTGCCGCACCTGGCCGAACGCCTGAGCGCCGGCATCGACCCGCACGAGCCCCTGCTGGAGGTGCTCTTGCGCAAGCACTACGGCGAATACGAGTTGGAGAATGTCCGGGCGCGGCCGGTGACCGGCGTGGGGCACGGCGACGGCCGTCCGCTCGTGACCGGCGACTACCGCCTCGAGGGGCGCGCCTGCCGGGCGATCAGCACGGCCGCGCGGCCCGACGAGCTCGCCCCGGACGGGCCCATCGCGCGCCTGGTGGCCGAGCAGCTCTCCGCCCGCGAGCCCGGCGTCGACGCCGTCGTCGAGCTGTACGTGGCCTGGCCCGAGCGGGTCGAGCACGCCGACGCGTCCGCCCAACTGCAGGCGATCCTCTCCGGATGGGTGTGGCCCGGCGGCCTCCGGCGCGCCGTGGTGGCGACCTGCGCGCCCGACGGCGAGGTGGACTACTTCACGTTCCGCCCCGCCCCCGAGGGCGGGGTGGCCGAGGACGTCCGCATCCGCGGAGTCCACCCGATGATCTTCCGGCGCCTCAACCTGTGGCGACTACGAGAATTCGACATCACGCGCCTCGCCTCCCCGCGCGGCGTGCTGCTGTTCGACTGCGTCGCCCGTGCCAACCCGGCCGACCGGCGGCTGGTGGCGATGGCCGAGGTGAGCCAGCTCGCGATGGTGCGGGACGCCGAGGGGCACCTGCTCGGCCTGCCGCACGCCGAGCGGGCGGTCGAGAACTGCCTGGAGGCCATCCGGCGGACCCGGGCTGCGCGCGGGGCGTCCGGGCGCCAGCTCGACATGAACCACGTCTGGGTGACCGTGTGGCCCGAGATCGACCTCGACCTGCGCGACATCCCTGCGCTGCAGCACAAGATCACCCCGCTGTCCGACGGCGCCGGCATCGAGGAGGTGTTGGCCCAGGGCACGTTCGTGCGCGAGGGGCAGGCGTCCGTGCCGCTGGCCATCCGGTTCCACGGGCAGCCGGGGGGCGGCGTGACGACGACGGTCGAGCCGCCCCCGACGACGCCGCTGAAGCCGCTGGACGATTACGCGGCGAAGGTGCTGCGGGCGCGTCGGCGCGGGCTGGTGTACCCCTATGAGCTGTCCGAAACCCTGGCGGGGCCGGGGGGCTCGCTGGTGGAGTTGGATCTCGACCCCGACGTGGGGCCGGGTGAGCCGGATCGCCTGGTGCCGGTGGATCGGCGGCCGGGGATGAACCGGTCGGGGCTGATCTGTGCGGAGGTGACGACGCCGACGCCGGTGTATCCCGAAGGGGTGACGCGGATCGTGCTGTCGGGCGACCCGACGCGCGGGCTGGGGGCGTTGGCGGAGCCGGAGTGCCGGCGGGTGATCGCGGCCATCGATCTGGCCGAGGCCCGGGGCGTCCCGGTGGAGTGGTACACGCTGAGCTCGGGGGCACGGATCTCGATGGATTCGGGCACCGAGAACCTGGACTGGGTGGCGGCGGCGCTGCGGCGGATCGTGGACTTCACCCAGGCGGGTGGGGAGATCAACGTGGTGGTGGCGGGCATCAACGTGGGCGCGCAACCGTACTGGAACGCCGAGTCGACGATGCTCATGCACACGCGCGGAATCCTGGTGATGACGCCGGATTCGGCGATGGTGTTGACGGGCAAGCAGTCGTTGGATTTCTCGGGCGGGGTCTCTGCCGAGGACAACTTCGGCATCGGCGGGTATGACCGGGTGATGGGCCCGAACGGGCAGGCGCAGTACTGGGCGCCCGATCTGGGTGGGGCCTTCGAGATCGTGTTGAACCACTACGAGCACACCTACGTGATGCCGGGGGAGGCGGGGCCGCGACGGGCGGTGACGTCGGATCCGGCGGATCGGGACATCTCGGATTCCCCGCACGTGTTGGCGGGTTCGGATTTCACGACGGTGGGGCAGATCTTCAGTGCCGAGCACAATCCGGAGCGGAAGAAGCCGTTCGACATTCGGTCGGTGATCGCCGCGGTGTGCGATGCGGATCATCCGCGGCGGGAGCGCTGGGCGGGCATGGCGGACGCCGACACGGCGGTGGTCATGGACGCCCGTGTGGGCGGGCATGCGGTGTGCGTGGTCGGCATCGAGTCGAAGCCGGTTCCGCGCGCGGGTTTCCCGCCCACGGATGGTCCGGACACGTACACGGCGGGCACGTTGTTCCCGTTGTCGAGCAAGAAGGTGGCGCGGGCGATCAACGCGGCGTCGGGGAACCGGCCGGTGGTGGTGCTGGCGAACCTGTCGGGTTTCGACGGATCGCCGGAATCGATGCGGAACCTGCAGTTGGAGTACGGGGCCGAGATCGGTCGGGCGATCGTGAACTTCGACGGGCCCATCGTGTTCTGCGTGATCTCGCGGTATCACGGAGGGGCGTACGTGGTGTTCAGCAAGCGGTTGAACGACAACCTGACGGTGCTGGCGATCGAGGGGAGCTACGCGTCGGTGATCGGTGGGGCGCCGGCGGCGGCGGTCGTCTTCGCCGGTGACGTGCGCAAGCGGACGGCGTCCGACCCGCGGGTGGCGAACCTGGAGAACCGGCTGCGGACGGCGCACTCGCAGGACAAGGCGGCGCTCCAGGTCGAGCTGGCCGAGGTCCGCAAGGCCGTCCGTGCGGAGAAGATCAGCGAGATCGCCGCCGAGTTCGACGCCGTGCACGACATCCACCGGGCCGTCGAGGTGGGCTCGGTCGACCGGGTCGTCACCCCGGCCGAGCTGCGTCCGGCGTTGATCGAGACGCTCGACGCCGGGCGCTCGACAGCGTCCTGAGCCCCGGGTCGCCGCAGCGGGGACGCCGCGCGGGGACGAACGCGGCGGTGCCCCTCGATGGTGATGAGCCTCGATAGCCGCACCTGTCAAACGATGGTCAGCTAGCGTGGTTTCATGACCGCTGATCTCATGCAGCGCGCCGCCGAGGCAATGGCTGCCTCCCGCGCCCAGGCTGATCCCGACTACCCCGTTTTCCACGTGACCCCGCCCGTGGGGCGCTTGAACGATCCGAACGGCCTGCTCATCAAGGACGGCACCTACCACGTCTTCTACCAGTTCAGCCCGTTCTTCCCCGAGCGCGGGGTCTTCTGGGGGCACGCCAGCTCCGTCGACCTCGTGCACTGGACGACTCACGAGCCCGCCATCGCGCCTGCGGAGGATTACGAGCGCGACGGGGCCTATTCCGGCAACGCCTTCTTCCATGGCGACGAGATCTGGCTCTTCTACACCGGCAACGTGCGTCCCGGCGAGGTCACGCGCGCCAGCCATCAGTGCCTCGTGACCACGCGAGACCTGGTGCACTTCACCAAGTACGAGGGCAACCCGATCATCGACAGCGCGCCCGACGGCTTCACCCCCCACTACCGTGATCCACAGGTCTGGCAGGACGCCGACGGCAGCTACCGCATGGCGATCGGTGCCAAACGCGAGGGCAACACCGGGGCGATGGTGTTCCTGCGCTCCGACGACCTGCTGAATTGGACCTACGACGGCGACCTCGCCTTCCCGGACGCCGACGGCGCGTTCGACCACTTCGGCTACATGTGGGAGTGCCCGAACTTTGTGACGATGACCGACGAGGTGACCGGCGAGACCAAGGACGTCCTCATCTTCAGCCCGCAGGGTATTCCCAGGCGCGAGTTCAACTTCCGCAACATCTTCGCGGTCGGGTACGTGGTCGGACGCCTCGACGGTACGGACTTTCGTGAGGTCACCGACATCACGGAGCTCGACTGCGGCTTCGAGTACTACGCGCCCCAAACCTTCAAGCGGGCACCGGGCGACGACGGCCCCCTCACCTACATCGCCTGGATCGGCAACTCCGCCACCGATGACCATCCCTCGCTGCCCGACCACGGCTGGATCCACTGCCTCTCGACGCCCCGCGTCCTCACCCTGCACGACGGCATCCTGCGCCAGCAGCCCGTGATCGGCGCGGGTGAGCTGACCCTGGATCGGTTGGCGGTGAGCGGGCAGACCCTCACCGAGGCGACCACCGCGCTCGCCGAGCTGGACGGTGTCCGCTCGTTCGTGCTCAAGCTGAACCTCGACGTGAGTGCGGCCGACCGCTGCGAGCTGCGGCTGGGGAGGGCCACCTGTCACGTGAGCGTGTCGTTCGCGGCGGGCCTGATGACCGTCGACCGGAGCACGGCCCGCTACCCGGATTCCTCCGACGTCCGCCGGCAGGTGAGGATTCTGCGGTTGCCCGAGGGCGACCAGATCGACCTGCTCGTCGTCCACGATCGGTCGGTCACCGAACTGTTCCTGGCCGACGGGGAGCTCGTGTTCAGCCTGCGCAGCTTCCTCGAGCCGGACGCTTTCCAGGTCACCCTCACGGCGACGGGCACGGTCACCGTGACCGACGCCGAGGCGACGCCGATCGGCTGAGCGACGGGGGCCCCTGCCACCCGGAATCAGCCCCCCGGACCACCGGCATCGCCCGCTACGCTTCCGCTCATGCCCACGCATGCCGCCGACAGCCACGACCTCATCCGCGTCTCCGGCGCCCGGGTCAACAACCTCAAGGACGTCTCCCTGACGATCCCCAAGCGCCGCCTGACCGTGTTCACCGGGGTCTCCGGCTCCGGCAAGAGCTCGCTGGTGTTCGACACCATCGCCGCGGAATCCCAGCGGATGATCAACGAGACCTACCCGGCGTTCGTCCAGGGCTTCATGCAGACCCTCGACCGCCCTGACGTGGACGCCCTCGACGGGCTCACCACCGCCATCATCGTCAGCCAGGAGCGGCTCGGCGCGAACGTCCGTTCCACCGTCGGCACGGTGACGGACGCCAACGCCCTCCTCCGCGTCCTGTTCAGCCGGCTCGGCGACCCGCACATCGGCTCGCCGCAGGCCTACTCCTTCAACGTCCCCTCCGCCACGGGCGGCGGCGCGATCACCGTCCAGCGCGGCGCCAGGACGATGGCGCAGAAGGCGTCCTACTCCATCGTCGGCGGCATGTGCCCGACCTGCGAGGGCCTCGGGCATCTGGCCGACGTCGACCTGACGGCCATCTACGACGAGTCGGTATCCCTCGCCGACGGCGCGCTGCTCGTGCCCGGCTATTCCATGGACGGCTGGTACGGCCGCATCTTCGCCAGCTCCGGCTTCTTCCCCATGGACAAACCCATCCAGACGTTCACCAAGCGCCAGCTCCACGACCTGCTCTACAAGGAGCCCACCAAGATCAAGGCCGAGGGCATCAACGTCACCTACGAGGGCGTCCTGACCAAGATCTCCAAGTCGATGCTCAACCGCGACCCCGACGAGCTCCAGCCCCACGTCCGGGCGTTCGTGCAGCGGGCCGCGACGCACCGGGCCTGCCCCGACTGCGGCGGCACCCGCCTGGCCGAGGGAGCCCGGACGTCCACGATCCACGGCACCTCCATCGCGGACGCCTGCGCGATGCAGATCTCCGACCTCGCCGGCTGGGTCAAGAGCCTGGACGAGCCCGCCGTCGCGCCCCTGCTCGCCAGCCTCACCCACCTGTTCGACTCCTTCGTCGAGATCGGCCTGGGCTACCTCAGCCTCGATCGCGCCTCGGGCACCCTGTCCGGGGGCGAGGCGCAGCGCATCAAGATGATCCGCCATCTCGGCAGCGCGCTCACCGACGTCACCTACGTGTTCGACGAACCGACCATCGGACTGCACCCCCACGACATCGCCCGTATGAACGGACTCCTGCTCCGTCTGCGCGACAAGGGCAACACCGTTCTCGTCGTCGAGCACAAACCCGAGGCCATCGCCATCGCCGACCATGTCGTCGACCTCGGGCCCGGCGCCGGCAGCGGGGGCGGCGAGATTGTCTTTCAGGGCACGGTGGACGCCCTCCGCCGCGCCGACACGCTCACCGGTCGCCATCTGGACGACCGCGTCCGCCTCAAGCCCGAGGTGCGGACGGCCACCGGCGCGCTGGAGATCCGCGGCGCCGACACCCACAACCTGCGCGACGTCGACGTCGACATCCCGCTCGGCGTCCTCGTCGTGCTCACGGGCGTCGCCGGATCGGGCAAGTCCTCGCTCATCTCTGGGGCCGTCGAGAAGCGCGACGGCGTCGTCGTCATCGACCAAGCGTCGATCAAGGGCTCGCGGCGCTCCAATCCGGCCACGTGGACCGGCGTCGCCGAGCCCATCCGCAAGGCCTTCGCCAAAGCCAACGGCGTCAAGCCCGCCCTGTTCAGCGCCAACTCCGAGGGCGCCTGCCCCACCTGCAACGGCGCCGGCGTCATCTTCACCGAGCTGGGCTTCATGGACACCGTCACCTCCACCTGCGAGGTCTGCGAGGGCAAGGGCTTCCAAGCGGCGGTGCTGGAATACACGCTGGCCGGACGCGACATCCACGAGGTGCTGACCATGCCGGTCGCCGAGGCGCTCGCGTTCTTCACCGAGGGCGAGGCCCGGACGCCGGCCGCCGTGAAGGTGCTCCAGCGGTTGGTGGACGTCGGCCTCGGCTACCTCACCCTCGGCCAGCCGCTCACCACCTTGTCCGGCGGCGAACGCCAGCGGTTGAAGCTCGCGTCGCGCATGGGCGAGGCCGGCGACATCTACGTCCTCGACGAACCGACGACCGGCCTGCATCTGGCCGACGTGCAGCAGCTTCTCGGCCTGCTCGACCAACTGGTTGAGGCGGGTAGAACGGTCATCGTCATCGAGCACCACCAGGCCGTGATGGCCCACGCCGACTGGATCATCGATCTGGGTCCCGGGGCCGGCCACGATGGCGGGCGGGTGGTGTTCACCGGGACGCCGGCCGAGCTGGTTGCCGCGGCGTCCACCCTCACGGGGGAGCACCTTCGCGCATACCTGCAGGCGGGCTGAGCCGCGGCGCCGCGCCGGGGCACCGGGCCGCTGGTTCCAGGGCGGCCGCTGATCTCAGGCGGCTCACCGAAGCTGAATCGAGCCAGTGACACGATTGAGCTGCGATGACCCCCCTGGAATCAGCGCGGGGTCGCCACGACCGAGCCGATCGGCCCGGGGCGCCAGCCCGTCTCAGCCGGCCGCTTGGATCTCGGTGAGGTGCGAGGCGATGGCGTCCGGGCCGAGGATGCCGACCTGGGTGGCCCGGACGATGCCGTCGGCATCGATGAAGTAGTGCACCGGGATGCCGCGGACGCCGTACAGGGAGGACAGGGTGCCGTCGGTGTCAGGGATCTGCCCGAACGACAGGCCCATGCGGTCGGCGTACCCCGAGACGGTCGCGGCGTCCTCGCCCATGTACACGGCGAGAATGTCGGCGCGGCCATCGTCCGCGGCCTCGATGTCGGGCGCCTCGACGCGGCAGGGGGCGCACCACGTGGCACCGAAGGTCAGCCACACGGGCGTCCCCCGCAGGGACGCCAGCGACACCTGTCGCCCGTCAGTCGTGGTGGCGGTGAAATCCGGGGCGACGTCGCCCACCGCGGGGGCGGGGCGGGCGTTCGCTCCCGGATCGACGGCCGCCGAGGAGGGCGCGCTGGGCGGCAGGAGCAGCCACACCGCGCCCACGATCGCGGCGACGAGGACGAGCAGGCCCAGCGGTCCACCCAGCGTGCCGCGGCGTCCGTGCTCGGCGACGTGTGCCCCGGCCGATCCGCGGTCGTCGCCGGCCTTCCCCGCGCGGACGCCGGGACCCGGCTTCGCCTTGCGGGCGCTCATCAGGCGTAGGAGTGCAGCCCGCCGAAGAACAGGTTGCCGTAGTAGGTGAACAAGATGGCGGCGAAGCCGAGGATCAGCAGCCACGCCGACCGGGTGCCGCGCCAGCCGCGGGCCACGCGGGCGTGCAGGTAGGCGCCGTAGATGAGCCACGTCACGAGCGCGGCGGTCTCCTTCGGATCCCAGCTCCAGTACCGGCCCCATGCGATGTCGGCCCACACGGCGCCCAGGATGATCATGACGGTGAGCAGCGGGAACGTGATCACGACGGCCTTGTAGCCGATCTCGTCGAGCAGCTCCTCGCTCGGCAGGCCCCGCATCCTCAGCCGCGGCCGGATGAGGTAGAACACGGCCGCGCCGAACGACACGGCGGCCGCCCCGTAGCCGAGCACGGCGGTGACGACGTGCAGGGTGAGCAGCAGGTGGTTGTCGAGGGCCGGCATCAGCGGACGGGCCTCGGCGCCGACGGTGGCGGCGTACAGCAGCATGATCACGGGCAGCGGCAGCACCATGAGCGAGAGTGTCCGCAGCCGGTACCGGTGATGGAAGAACACGAACGCCAGCGTCATGCCCCACGCGAACGAGCACGCGAACTCGTACTGGTTGGCGAACGGCGCGTGACCGGTCTCGATGGTGCGGACCAGCAGGCCGACGGTCATCAGCACGAGGGCGATCTCGACGCTGCGATCGGCATACCAGCCGATGCCGCGCGTGGACGCGGCGGCCGGCGCCTGCCGCTCGGGCAGCGTATCGGCGTCGCCGGACGCCCCCACCAGCGCCGGCTCCTTGGCCGTCTTCTGGGCGTTGGCCCGCGTCATGACGACGATGATGTTGGCGATCAGGGCCAGCGCCATCAGGATCGTGGCGGCGGCAAGACAGGTGCGGGAGAGCTCGAGCATGACGGGTTACCTCCGGGTGGTGTCGGCCGGGGTGGCCAGGTGGCGGGCGAGGGTGCGGATGCTTTCCTCATAAACGTGGTCGCGCCGATCGGGGGACGCGAACGTGACGGTGGTGCGGCCGTCCTCGGCGGGGCTGAACCGGAGCCAGAGCCGGCGGTGGCGCAGGTACATCGTCCAGCACGTGCCGATCATGAGCAGCCCGGCGCCGATCCAGACCCAGATCGCCCCCGGATCGCGGGAGATCATGAGGCCGGTGAACTGGGCCTCGCGCTCGAACGTGAAGCTCAGCCCCGCGAACTCCGCGGTGGCGCCGGGGGTCAGGATCTGCGTGCCGAGCGGCGTGTTGTCCGAGGCCCGGTAGACCTCGAGCTGTGCTTCGCCGGGGGCGATGTCGCCCGGGGTGCGGCCGGACGCCGGGGTGAGCACGTAGAACACCAGATCGCGGTCGTCCAGCTCAACCCGGCCGTAGCTGTACTCCCGATCGGGCGTCGTGAACTGCAGCGGGATGCCGCCCTCGGAGACGACCGCGTTCGCGGCGTCCGTCACGGTGACCACCGCGCTGACACCGAACGAGGCCTGGTTGACCGAGTAGCCGCCCCAGCGGATCGGGGTGTTGACGCGGACGTCGCGGTGAGCCACCTCGGTGCCGTCGTGGTAAAGCACCAGTTCGGAGACGTAGTCGGCGGGCTGGCCGTCCGGGTGGTAGCTGTCGGAGAACGAACGTGCCTCGACGGCCAGGCCGGTGTCGAAGCCGACCGCGCGCGTCGTGCCGACGGTCACGGTGAAGTTGTCGTCGCGGAAGCCGAACTGCCCCGTGATCAGCACTCCGGCCAGGATCACCACGAACGCCGTGTGCGCGATGATCGTGCCGATGGGCGCGAACCGGTTGCGGTAGGCGTACAGGCGGCCTGCCTGCGTCGGGTCGGGCAGCACCCGGAAGCGCTTCTTGCGCAGGGCGCCCTCCACCTGCGCCATGGCGCCGGCCTCGTCGGTGTCCAGCGTCACCGTCTCGCTCAGGCGGGCCCGATCGAAGAAGCTGTCGCGCACGTGGAGGCGCGGGTGCATCGACTGCTGCCAGAGCAGCGGGATGCGATGGGTGGTGCAGGCGATGATCGACAGCACCAGCAGGCTCACCACCGTCACGAACGCCGGCGAGCTGAACATCGTGAAGATGCCGAGGAACGCGAGGGGGGCGGTGAGGCCGCGGTAGGTGGGGCGCACGCTGTCGAGCCAGGACGTCATCAACTGCGGGTCGGTGCGGACGCCGCTGGGCGCCTGCGGGAACAGGACGCCGAACAGCGTCAGCACCATCATCGCGAGGATGAGGAGGATGCCGAAGCGCTTGTTGTGGAACAGCCGATAGATGCGCCGGGCGACCTCCGCGACGGTGATGTCAGCGGGCTCGCCGTGGGCGCGGGGCGCGACGACGAGGTCGTCGGCTGTGTCGTCGATCGACGGGTCGATCGGGTCGCCGGGCGGGCGCTGCTTGGCGTCGATGCTCATGGGGGTCCCTTACGGCGTGGAGGTCGGGGACGGGACGGCCGCCGGCGTGCTCGCCGCCTGGATGCGGTCCAGGTGTTCCGCGGCCGAGAGCGCGATGTCGGAGCCGGGGGCCAGCTCGCTGACCTTGGCCCACGCTGCTGCGGCCTGCTCGAGGTTCGGCGGATCCTGTGCGATGTAGGCGAAGCCGAGGTTGTACCAGGGATGAGGACTGGTCGGGGAGACTTCCGCCGCGCGCAGCCACTGCGCCTCGGCGTCCGCCACGTTGTTGACGTTGAAGTACGCCACGCCCAGCACGAGCCGCGAGTCGAGGTCGTTCGGCTGCTGGGCGACGAAGCGCTCCAGCCACGCCGCCGACGCTTCGAACTGCTCCGCGCGGAAGTACACGTCCGCGAGGGCGCGCATGCTCGCCAGGTCGTTCGGGTCGGCCTCGATCTTCGCGGTCAACTCCGCCACCTGGGCCTCATCGAGAGCGGGGGTGGTGGGCGTCGCGGCCACGGCGGTCGGGGCCGCCGTCATCCCCGAGATGTCCGGGTGATTGGCGGGCATGGCCCCCGCCGGATCGCCGAGCTCGTACACGGCGAACACGAGGCCGGCGGCGAACGCGAGGCCGGTCAGCAATAGGAGCCCCTTGCGGGGGCGGCGTCGCGCACGCAGGGGCGTGCTCGTGGATGCGTCAACGGTCGTCCGGGTCGTGCCGTCAGGGACGGCATAGTTGACGGCAGGGATGCCGTCGTCCTCGGCGACCGGTTCGTGGGAATCTCGGACCATCATTGCCCTCCGTACCGGATGTCCCCCCATCCTCCGTCACGCGGGCTCGGGCGGACCATCCGTCCGGCGGCATGCTTGTGGTACAGAGGGGCACACAGCGATGGACCCCACCCCTACCCAACGGTAGGGATGGGGTCCGGACGGAAGCCCGGGTCCGAGGCGGGCTACCGGTCTAGGGAGTGCTCTCCATCGTCGGCTCGGTCGTCGGGATCACGACGCCGGCCTTCGGGGTGGGCGGCGGGGTGAACGGCGCCACCGGCTCCGGCGTCGGGGCGGACGCCTCCGGGTACGTCTGCCCCAGCAGGGCGAGCTGACCGCGGCGGGCGGCGTCCGTGGCGTCGGCCAGGATGCGCTGCGTGTACGCCGGGGCGTGGAAGCCGCGGCTGTTCTCGCTGACGACGTAGTCGATGAAGAACTGCGCCTTGCGCTGGTACTGCCACGCCTCGTCGAGTCGGGCCTGGTCCACGCCGTTCGCACGGGCGGCCTCGGCCTCGTCGATGAGCTGAACGAGCGCGTCGAAGGCGACGTCCTTCGTGTGCTCATACCGATCGTGAATCGTCTCGACGCGGGTGCGCATCTCCTCCTCCGACGTGCGGTGGCAGGTGAGGCAGGTGGTGTTGATCGTCTCGTTGCTGCGCATCGGGCTCGCGACCTGGTGATCGGTCACCTTCGCCGCGCCCTCACGCTTGTACGGCATGTGGCAGTCGGTGCAGCTGACGCCAGCCGACGCGTGGACGCCGTTGCTCCACGTCTCGAAATCGGGGTGCTGCGCCTTCACGACCGGGGCGCCGGTGAGGCGGTGGGTGAAGTCGCTGAAGTCGATGTCGTCGTAGTACTGCAGGGCGCCATCGACCGTCAGGCCGTTGTCCCACGGGAACGTGAGCGTCTTGCCGTCGCCGGCGAAGTAGTACTCGACGTGGCATTGGGCGCACACGTAGGTGCGCATCTCCTGCGCGGTGGCCATCGTGTTCACGTCGTAGTCGCGGATGCCCTGGCTCGCCTTGTACTCCGCGATGCCGGCCTCGAACGCCGGCCGCGTGACGCGCAGCGCCATGGTCTGCGGGTCGTGGCAGTCGATGCAGCTGACCGGATGCTGGGCGAACTCGGTGGCCTCGTCGTACGGCATCTTGTTCATCGCCGCCCAGCCGGCCGCGGCGTCGCCGTCGCCGAGCGTGTCGACGACCTCGGGGAGCGACGTGTGGCAGTTGAGGCAGGCGCCCGGCTGGTTGAACCACTGGACGCGCTTCACGAGGCGCTGGTCCTCGAGCATGTAGTAGTGGCCGCGCGGCTCGTTGTACTCCACCGAGAACGCGTAGCCCTGCCACATCGTCACCAGACGGGGGTCGTGCTCGAGCTTGCTGTGCGTCTTGACGGTGCGCGGGTCGTCGGCGGTGGGCTCGCGCGTCACCTGATCCTCGGGCTGCATCTGCTGGGTGCGCAGCCAGCTCTCGTACTGCAGGGGGAAGTTCTGGCCCCAGACCGCCGCGTCGTACGTCTCGTCGGTGAGCTGCACCACCGGGAAGTACGGCTGCTGCGCCTCGGTGCGCTTGGTGAAGACGTCGATGAGGAGCGCCAGGACGCCGACGGCGACGATCGCCCCCAACACCAGGACGACGGCCAGGAAAGCCCAGCGCGGGCGTCCGCCCTTCTTCTTCTCGGTGGGTGTGGAACTCATCGGTGTCACCTCTCGTGTCCGACGTTGGCGTGGCACTGCAGACAGTCGATCTGATCGGAGTGGCTGGCTCCGAGCCGGGTCATCCGGATGTCGTCCGTGACGGCGGCGTGGCATTCCAGGCACGCCTCCTGCGTCATCACGCGGTTGTGGTCACGGATCTTGATGTTCTCCGGGTACATCCCCGTCGTGAACTTCAGGGAATGCCAAAAGCCGTTGTCGGCCTCGGAGATCAGCCAGGCAACGGGATCGTTGTGGGGCGAGTGGCAGTCCTGGCACGTGGCCACGTTGTGGTGGCTGCCCGCCTGCCAGGAGTTGTAGTTCTCCGCCATCGCGTGGCACTGCAGGCAGGCGGCCGGATCGTGACCGAAGTACGCCATGCCGCCCGCGTAGCCGAACGTGAACACCAGGATGCCCACCAGAACTCCGAGCAGGCCGCCCACGAGCGGGAGGAACCAGCGCCACGATGCGCCGATCGCGTCCCTGATCCACGTCAGGATCCCCGCGACCCACCTCATGGCACCCTCCTTTCGCTGCTGACAAAAGACCCCTCCCGGTCATCGTGACGCGCCGCGGCAGGAAGCGACCATCCTGCGGCGGGTACAAAAGGGGCACAGTGTGGATACAGCCGGGATGCGGCGACGCCCCAGCGGGGCGGCGACAGCGGGGCGGCGACAGCGGGGCCGCGACGCCTCAGCGGGGCCGCTTGAGCCCGATGCCGTTGCGGACGACGTAGGTGGCCGCCTGGATGCGGTTGTCCATGTTGAGCTTGGCGAGCGCGTTGTGGACGTGATTCTTCACGGTGCCCTCGGTGATCGAGAGCCGCACGCCGATCTCCTTGTTGGAGAGGCCGTCGGCGACGAGGCGCAGGACGTCGAGTTCCCGGAGCGAGAGGGCAGGCTCGTCGGGGTCGGGACGGGTCGGCCTGGGGGCCGGCGTGCCGCTGCGGACGGCCGCGAGCAGGCGTCCGACCAACGCCGGCGACACCGGGTTCTCGTTGCGCATCGCGGCGCGGATCATGTCGAACAGCTCGTCGGGGTCGAGGTCCTTGAGCAGGTAGCCGTGGACGCCGAGCCGCACGGCCTCGAGCAGATGCTCGTCGTCCTCACTCACCGTCAGCATGATGACGTGGGTGTCCGGAAGCTCGGCAAGGATGCGGCGGGCCGCCTCGATGCCGTTCATCACCGGCATCTCGACGTCGAGGACGACCACGTCCGGACGCAGCCGGAGCGCGGCCTCCGCGGCGAGCAGTCCGTTGGATGCCTGCCCGACGACCTCCATGTCGTGCTCGCCGCCGATCAACTGGGCGATGGCGCGCCGGAACAGGATGAGGTCGTCCGCCAGCAGGACGCGGATCGGTTCGGGTCCGGTCTCCTCGGCGGCCGTCATGCGCTCAGCGCCTCGACGTCCAGCACCTGTGCCGCCGGCACTGCGACGGTGACCGAGGTGCCCTCGCCCGGGGTGGACGCCAGCGTCAGGCGTCCACCGAAGCCCTCGGCGCGCTCGCGCATGGAGCCGAGACCGAAGCCGTGGCCGTCCTCGTGCCGGGCCATCTGGGGGGTGAAGCCGCAGCCGTCGTCGGTCACGGTGAACGTCGTCTCCTTCGCGGTGGTGCGCACGACGAGCGTCGCGCGGCTGGCGTCCGCGTGCTTGCGGACGTTGCTCAGTGCTTCCTGGACGATGCGGATCACCTGCACCTCCGCCTCGGGGGCGAGAGCCACGGTGGTGTCGTCGGCGTCCAGGGCGGTCGGGATCCCGGAGAGGCGAGTGTACCGCTGGAGGTAGCCCTCGAGATGGGTGAGCAGGGCTGGACGCGGCTGGTGGGAGTCCTTGAGCCCGAGGATGGCCTCGCGGACGTCGTGGTAGCCGTCCTGGCAGAGCTCGGCGAGCTCGCCGACCTCGTGGCTGACCCGCTCGGAGCCGCGGATCTCGGGGCGGACGGCCAGGGCCTGCAGCTTGAGATGGGCAACGCCGAGCACCTGGGCGAGGGAGTCGTGGAGCTCGCGGGCGATCCGGTCGCGTTCGGTCAGGGCCGCGGCCTGCCGTTCGGTGACGAGTTGGTGACGCGCCTGCGTGGCGGCCAGGGCCTCCTCGCGGGCCAGCACCTCGGCGTGCGCCCGCCCTATCAACCGGTACATCCCCCAGCCGAAGGCGGCGGCGGCGACGACCATCACCGCGCCCACCACGTTGAAGCCGTGCTCGTGGCCCAGGGCGTCCACGAGGAACGGATGCGTGGCGATGACGAGGGCGATGAAGAGGACCGGCGCGACGAGGCCGAGGAGCCGGAGGTTCCGCAAATCGTCGTCGGACAACCTCCGACGCGGAACGTCCGGGCGCGCGGTCTGGTTCGGCGCCGACATCGCGGTCCTCCTTCGGTGGCGCGTTGCGTGGCCGAGCGACCCCCGGACCGAGCCCCTCGTGGCGGAGTCTAGGAACGATGTCGGCTCGATGCCAGCGAATCCACCGAACGATACAGGGTTGGTACCGAATCGATGCCGCAGCGGTAGCGTGCGGGCATGACAACGGCGACACACGACGGCATCCTCCACGGCGCGGTGGACGAGCGGATCGAGGAGGTCGCCTCGACACTCACCGATCACCTGCGGGCCGATCCCGACCTGTCCTTCCAGGCGGCCGCCTTCTGGCACGGCGAGAAGGTGCTGGACGTCTGGGGCGGCCCACACCTGGCCGAGGATTCCCTGATCATCCCGGCCTCGGTGAGCAAGAACGCGATCGGGGTCGCCGTGGGATTGCTGGTGGAGCGGGGCGAACTCGATCTGGATGAGCGCGTCGGCCACTACTGGCCGGAATTCGCGGCGCGCGGCAAGGACGCCGTGACCGTCCGGCAGCTGCTGTCGCACCAGGCGGGGCTGCCGTTCGCGACCGACCCGCCGCTGACCTGGGACGACCACCTTGACCACCATCGGGCGGCGGAGATCCTGGCCGCCCAGCGGCCGCAGTGGGCGCCGGGCGGCGCGTTCGGGTATCACGCGGTGACGATCGGGGATCTCGGCAACGAGCTGGTGTACCGGGTGACCGGGCAGACGCTCCACGCGTTCCATGAGGCGGAGGTGCGCGCACCCTTCGACACGGAGTTCCACCTGGGGCTGCCCGCCGCCGAGGAGGGTCGGCTCGTGACGCCGCTGCCCATGATCAAGCCGGTGGCGCCGATGCCCCTGCCGGAGATGGATCGGGGGCGGCTCTACTGGGTCGATCCGGTGGGGGAGCCCGTCAACCTGATGAGCGATCCACGCTCGTGGCGGTTCGGCCACCCCGCCGTGTCGGCGAGCGTCTCGGCCCGCGGCATCGCGACGCTGCTGGCGTCCGCCGTGACGGGGGTCGGCGACCAACCGGCGCTGTGGTCGCGGGACACGGTCGCTCAGATGGCGCAGTTGCAGTGTCGGGGCTACGACGAGGTGCTGGGTCTGCCCGGCCGTGCGCACTCGATCGTGTTCCAGAAGCAGTCGGAGACGTTCGCCTGGGGCGGCCCGCGGTCCTTCGGTCACGACGGCGCGTTGGGCTGCCTGGGGTGCGTCGATCCCGACACCGGGGTGGCATTCGGCTACACCGTGGCCCGCGGTCCGTGGCCGGGTGGCGCCGATCCGCGGGCCGTCCGCGCCGCGCGGCGCATCGGTGAGCTGCTCGCCGGATAGGGGCGCGGATCGCCCTCTTGGGCCGGGCGCCCTTGCGGCGGGGGGCAGGCGGGGGGGCGCTAGGCGCGGCGCGGGCGGATGCAGCCGGCCGGGAGGAGAGAGCGGGACGACCGGACGAG
>JAKDIK010000387.1 GCA_030450535.1 Propionibacteriaceae bacterium | reverse complement strand
CAGCGCGCGCTGCATGAGGCCGGCCTCCAGCCGGGCCCATTCCGCGGCGTCGATCACCAGGGGCAGCGGGTCGAGCCGCCACGGCCGCGGCGGACGGTTCGGACCGGTGCCGCCGTAGGTGATGCCGTCGTCGGAGACCAAGCGGGCCACGGTGCGGCGACGGGTCTGCAGGCCGATGGTGCCGAATCGGCCCAGGGCCTCGGCAATGCCCTCGACGCCGGGCCGCACGGTGCCGTCGAGCAGAAACTCGTCGGCGCCGCGCGGCATCCCCAGGGGGAGCGACGGGTTGGGGTGGGCGAGTCGGTCGGCGTAGCCCTCGATGAGCGCGTTGCCGGCCTCGATGCGTTCGGCCGTCATAACGCGCCCAACCCTAGCGGGGGTCGGCAACCCATGGCGGCGTCCTCAGAGCCGCCCGCGGTCGAACCGTCGCAGATCCAGCGTGGACGGGTACTCGCCGCTCACCCCGCTCAGCAGGCTCGACGGGTCAGGCCACCGGCTCATGTCGATCGCCCCGGTGGTCTGCTCGGGCACGAACCGGCTGTTGCGGCGCGACTCCGCCTCGGCGGCGTTGACGGGGTAGCGGTCGTAGCTGCGGCCGCCGGGATGCACCACGTGGTAGGTGAAGCCGCCCAGGCTCTGGCCGTTCCACGTGTCCACGAGGTCGAACCGGAGCGGGCTGTGGATGCCGATGGACGGGTGCAGCGCCGACGGGGGAGCCCAGGCGCGGAATCGGACGCCGCCGACGCGGGCCGCGGGGGACGCCGCCACCCCGACTCCCCACGTGCCGCCGGGATCCGACAGGGGCACGGGGACGCCGTTGACCGTGAGGACGTGGCGTCCCTCGACCAGCCCGGTCGCCGCGACCTGCACGCGCTCGACCGAGGAATCCACGTAGCGCGAGGTGCCTGACAGCGACACCTCCTCGCCCAGCACGTGCCAGGGCTCCAGCGCGCCCCGGAGCTCCAGGTGGACGCCGCCCGCGTCGGTCTCGCCGATGCGCGGGAAGCGGAATTCGAGGAAGGGGGCGAACCACGCCACGTCGAAGCGCCGCCCGATGAGCGGTTCCAGGTGGGCGTTGAGGTCCTCGACGACCGCGCACAGGTCCGCGGTCGCGAACGCGGGCAGCAGGAAGCGGTCGTGAAGCCGGGTACCCCAGCGCACGAGCGGCTTGCGGTACGGCTCGTGCCAAAAGCGCAGCACCAGGGAGCGCACCAGCAGCGCCTGCACGAGCGACATGCGCTCGTGGGGCGGCATCTCGAAGCCGCGCATCTCGAGCAGGCCGAGTTTGCCGCCCGGTCGATCGCCCGAATACAGCTTGTCGACGCAGAATTCGCTGCGGTGGGTGTTGCCGGTGAGGTCGGTGAGCAGGTGCCGCAGCAGCCGGTCGGTCAGCCACACCTGCGACGTCCGCTGGCGTTCGACGCGCTCGGTGGGGTCCTCGTTCCAGACCGAGTCGGCCCGGATCGCCGAGGCGATGTCGTGGTTGACGTCCGGGTCGTTCTGCATGGCCTCGAGCTCGGCGAAGGCGATCTCCAGCTCGTACAGGTACTCGTGACGACCCTCGTCGACGCGCGGGGCCTGGCTCGTCGGGCCGATGAAACGCCCCGAGAACACGTACGACAGCGAGGGGTGGTGCTGCCAGAACGTGATCATCGACTGGAGCAGATCCGGACGCCGCAGCAGCGGCGAGTCGACCCGGCTGGGCCCGCCCAGGGTGATGTGGTTGCCGCCGCCGGTGCCGGTGTGGGTGCCGTCGAGGTCGAACTTCTCCGTCGCGAGCCCGGCGTGACGGGCGTCGTCGTAGAGGGTGGTGGTGAGTTCCTCCAGCTCGGCCCAGGACGCCGTGGGGTGCACGTTCACCTCGATCACGCCCGGATCGGGGGTGACCGACATCGTGGTGAGGCGGTCGTCGCCCGGCAGCGGGTAGCCCTCCAGGACGACCGGCGTGCCGACCTCGGCGGCGGCGCCCTCGATGGCCGCGACGAGCCGCACGGCGTCGTCGAGGGCGTCCAGGGGTGGCAGGAAGACGAACAGGTGCCCCTCGCGCGCCTCGACGGCGACAGCCGTCCGTGGGGCGTCGTCCATGGCGAGCTCGGTGGCCGGCGGTGCCGTGATCGTGGG
>JAKDIK010000157.1 GCA_030450535.1 Propionibacteriaceae bacterium | reverse complement strand
CACGGCACGATGTTGCCGAAGGCGCCGGTGGCCTCGGCGGCCACGTTGAGAGCGAAGCCGTGCAGCGTCGTCATGCGCGACACGCGGATGCCGATGGCGCAGATCTTGCGTTCCAGTTTGCCGCGTTCTGCGGGCAGCCAGACGCCGGTGCGTCCTTCGATGCGGCCGGCGTGGACGTCGTAGTCGGCCAGCAACTCGATGACGGCCTGCTCGAGGCGACGGACGTACTCCAGCGGCCCGATCGTCCGGGTCAGCGGCACGATCGGGTAGCCGACCAGCTGGCCCGGCCCGTGATAGGTGATCTTGCCGCCCCGGTCGACGTCCACGACCTCGGTGCCGTCGAAGGGCCTCTCCTCGGGCAGGGTTCGTCGGCCGGCGGTGTACACCGGATCGTGCTCGACGAACAGCACCTGGGGACCGATCTCGCCTGCCACCACCTGGGCGTGCACGGCGCGCTGGACGTCCCACGTCGCGCGATACTCCCCGCGGATCGGTGGGTCGTCGGCCAGCCCCAGGTAGCGAAAGCCGAGCGTGCGCGTCGCCGCAGGCGGCATCACACGCCGAACTCGGCGCCGAAGTCGCCCTCCTCGAGACGCGCCTTGACGTAGCTCAGGAAGCGGGCGGCGTCCGCCCCGTCGACCAGCCGATGGTCGTAGCTCAGCGAGAGGTACATCATGTCGCGGATCGCGATGACCTCGCCCAGCTTCGGATCCCGGATGACCATGGGGCGCTTCACGAGCGCGCCGGTGCCGAGGATGCCCGACTGCGGCTGGTTGATGATGGGGGTGTCGAACAGCGTCCCGGCCGAACCGTAGTTCGTGATCGTGAACGTGCCGCCGGAGAGCTCGTCGGGCCCGATCTTGCCGTCGCGCGTCCGCTTGGCGACGTCCGCGATCTTCTTGGCCAGGCCGGTGAGGTTGAGGTCGCCGGCGTCGGAGATGACCGGCACCATGAGGCCGCGCTCGGTGTCCACCGCGATGCCGATGTGCTCGGCGTCGAAGTAGGTGATGGTGCCGGCCTCGGCGTCCATCTGGGCGTTGAGCTTGGCGAACTGCTTGAGCCCCTCCGCTGCCGCCTTGACGATGAAGGGGAGGTACGACAGCGAGGCGCCCTCGCGGGCCTTGAACTCGTCCTTCACCTGCGCGCGGATGCGGCTGATCGCCGTGAGGTCGACCTCCACCGTGGCCGTCAGTTGCGCGGAGGACTGCAGCGACTCCATCATGCGCGAGGCGATCACCTTGCGCATGCGGCTGATCTTCTCGGTCGTGCCCCGCATGGTGTCCGGCTCGGCAGCCTTCGGGGCCGCTGCGGGCTTCGACTCGGCCTTCTCGGCGGCGGGAGCGTCCTTCGGCTGCTCGGCGGGCGCCTCGGCCGCCTTCGTGGCCTCCTCGGCCGCGGCGAGGACGTCCTGCTTGCGGATGCGGCCGCCGACCCCGGTGCCCTCCAGGCCCGACAGGTCGACGTCGTGCTGGGCGGCCAGCTTGCGGACCAGCGGTGTCACGTAGCCCACGTCGGACGCCGACGCGCGCCGCGGCGCCGCGGTGCCGGGCGCCGGGACGCCGGACTCCGCATCGGGCTTCGGCGCGGGGTCCTTGGGCTTCTCGGGTGTCGCCTCGCCCGGCGCTGCCTCTGCCGGCGCTGCCTCGCCGGTCGAGGCGTTGCTGGCCTCCGCGGCCGCTGCCTCGTCTTCGGCCGCCTCGGCGGCGTCGGGTGCGGGCTCGGGCTTGTCCTGCTGCTCGGCCTTCGGCGCGGAATCCTCCGTCGCCTCGGGGGCGCTAGGGGCGGCGTCGTCGGCCGAGCCGGAGGCGTCGGGGTCGCCGATGATGGCCAGGACGGCGCCGACCTCGGCGGTCTCGTCCTCGTTGACCCGGATCTCCAGCAGGGTGCCCGCGGCGGGGGAGGGGATCTCGGTGTCGACCTTGTCGGTGGAGACCTCAAGGAGGGCCTCGTCGGCCTCGACGGTGTCGCCGACCTCCTTCAGCCAGCGGCTGACCGTGCCCTCGGTCACGGACTCGCCGAGCGCGGGCAGCGTCACCTCGGTGCCGGACGCCTGGCCGGACGACGGCTCCGGAGCGGGCTTGGGTGCCTCCGACTCGTCCTCGGCCTCGGTGGAGGGCTTGCCCTCCTCGGCCAGCGGCGGCTCCTCCTCGGCCGGGGCGTCGGCGGCCGGCTCCTCGGCCGGGGCGTCCGCGGCCGGCTCGTCGCCGGAGGAGGCCTCGTCCGCATCCCCGATGACGGCCAGGATCGCGCCGACCTCGGCGGTCTCGTCCTCGGCCACCCGGATCTCCAGCAGGGTGCCCGCGACCGGGGAGGGAATCTCGGTGTCGACCTTGTCGGTGGAAACCTCCACCAACGCCTCGTCGGCCTCGACGGTATCGCCCACCTCCTTGAGCCAGCGGCTGATGGTGCCTTCGGTCACGGACTCGCCGAGTGCGGGGAGAGGGACTTGGGTCGACATGGCTGTCTTGGCTCCTTCGTCGGTGCTTCGTCGGGGTTCGCCGATCGGGGCCAGCCTAGCCCCCCGGCCGGACATTTCTCATGCGCCCGGGAGGCTTGGTCGTCAGATCGAGCCGGTGGGGCGGGTGGAGCTGGGCCCGTCGGTCAGCCCGCAAGATCGCGCGCCAGAGCCACGAGCGTGCGGACGGCGAACCCCGTGCCCTGCTTCGGGGTGTAGTCGCGTGGGGAGTTGCCGTTCCACGCCGGGCCGGCGATGTCGAGGTGCGCCCACCGGCGTCCCTCGCCGGCGAACTCGCGCAGGAAGGCCGCCGCGGTGAGGGCGCCACCGTAGCGGCTCTTGCCCGAACTGACGAGGTCGGCGACGTCGCTGGTGAGGTTCTCGGAGATCTCCTCGGGGATCGGCAGGTGCCAGAACGGCTCGCCGGACTGCTCGGCCGCGTCGAGGAGTTGGTCGGCCACGTCGTCGTCGGAGGCCATGAGGCCGGCCGTCCGCTCGCCGAGCGCGACCAGGCACGCCCCGGTCAGGGTGGCGACATCGACGAGGAGGTCAGGGTCGTCCTCGCCGGCCCGCACGAGGGCGTCCGCCATGACGATGCGCCCCTCGGCGTCCGAATTCGCGTTCTCGACGGTCCTGCCGCCGTACATGGTGATGACGTCGGAGGGTCGGTAGGCGGTGCCCGACGGCATGTTCTCGGCCAGGGCCGCCCACACGGTGACCTTCACCTTCAGCTTCAGCTCGGCGATCGAGAAAACCGCGGCGAGGACGGCCGCCGCCCCCGCCATGTCGCACTTCATCGTGTACATGCCCTCGGCGGTCTTCAGGTTGAGACCGCCGGTGTCGAACGTGATGCCCTTGCCCACGAGCGACAGGTGGGCCTTCGCGCCCCGCGGCGCGTAGGTGACCCGCACCAGGCGCGGCGGCCGCGACGAGCCGCCTCCGACGGCGAGGATGCCGCCGAAGCCGCCCTTGGTGAGCGCCTTCTCGTCGAGCACCTCGACGTCGAGCCGGGCCGCCTTGCCCGCCTCGCGGACGTCGTCGGCGAACGTCTCCGGGTACAGGACGTTGGCCGGGGAGTTCACCCAGTCACGTGCGCGGCACACGGCCTTCGCAACGGCGACGCCCTCCGCGACCGCGGTGGCGGCGCCCGAGGCGTCCGACACGATCGTGAGCGCGCCGACGGGGCGCTTGGTGGGCTCCGCGGACGCCTTCGCGTAGGTGTAGGCGCCCAGCAGGGCCCCCTCGGTGACGCCCCGGATCACCTCGGGCTCGACGGCATCCAGGCTCACGGCGACCGACAGGGTCCGGTCCCCGGCCAACCGTGCAGCAGCGCGCACGGCACCTCCGGCGGCGCGGCGCACCTGCTCGGGCGTGACGTCCACGTCGCCGAGACCCACCGCGACGATCAGCGGCGATCCGGGCAGGGCAACCACCGTGCCGGGTTTGGGCAGGGCGCCGAGGGCTTGGGCGGCCTCCTGAAGCGGGGTGCCCGTCCGCTTCACCCAGGCACGCTCGACGTCATCGGGGACGCCGACGAGCACCGAGGAGCCCAGGGCCTCAGCCATGCCCACGACGAGGACATCGGCGGATTCGGGCACGGTTCCGGACGAGGTGACGGCGGGAAGCTCAGAGACGGGCACGAGTTGGTTCCTCTCGGATGTGGATCTGTCCGAGCCTAACCGGCGCCACCCACCTCGTCGAGGCCACGCTGCCGCCCGTCGGTATGGAGCTGGACGCCATCGCCGCGGTCATCATCGGCGGGACGCTTCTCACCGACGGCACCGGCTTCGTCCTGGGCTCGCTCCTGGGCTTCCTCGTCCTCGGCCTCATCCAGACGATCATCACGTTCGAGGGCACCTTGAGCTCGTGGTGGACACGGATCGTGATCGGTGTGCTCCTGCTCGCCTTCGTGGGCCTGCAGCGCGCGCTCAGCGTCACCGGACGACGGCGCTGACCCTGCGCTACGTTGGGGCCATGACCGACCTCCTGACCTCGCCGCTGCATGACCGCCACGTCGCACTCGGGGCGAGGTTCGCCGAGTTCGGCGGCTGGAGCATGCCCGTGCAGTACGCCGGCGTCGTCGCCGAGCACAAGGCCGTCCGGTCGGCCGTGGGGGTCTTCGACGTCAGCCACCTCGGCAAGGCGCGGGTCAGCGGCCCGGGCGCCAAGGACTTCCTGAACTCCTGCCTCGCCAACGATCTCGACCGCATCGGCCCCGGCCAGGCGCAGTACACGCTGTGCTGCACCGGGACCGGAGGCGTCGTGGACGACCTCATCGCCTACCTGCGCGCCGACGACGACGTCCTGCTCATTCCCAATGCGGCCAACACCGCCGAGGTCGTCCGGCTGCTCGCCGAGGCCGCGCCGCCGGGAGTGACCGTGACGAACCAGCACGCCGACTTCGCCGTCATCGCCGTCCAGGGGCCGCTGTCGGATGAGCTGCTGGCCGCGCTCGGCGTCGACGCCGAGTTCGACTACATGCAGTTCCGCACCGGACGCGTTGGGGGGGCGGAGCTGACCGTCTGCCGCACCGGCTACACGGGCGAGCGCGGCTACGAGCTCGTGTGCTCCTCGGGCGACGCCGGGGTCGTCTGGGACGCCGTGCTCGCCGCCGGTGAGCCGCTCGGCATCCAGCCGTGCGGGCTGGGCGCCCGCGACACGTTGCGCACCGAGATGGGGTATGCGCTGCACGGACACGAGCTGTCGCTCGACATCACCCCCGTCATGGCCGGGCTGGTCTGGGCCATCGGCTGGGACAAGCCGGCGTTCTGGGGCGAGGACGCCCTGCGCGCCGAGCGCGTCGCCGGACCCGTGCGCCGCCTGCGCGCGCTCAAGGCGCCCGGCCGCGCGATCCCGCGGCCGGGCATGGACGTGGTGGGCGCCGACCGTGCCGGCATCGGCACCCTCACCTCCGGCACCTTCTCGCCCACGCTGGGCGTCGGCATCGGCCTGGCCCTGCTGGATCCGCCGTTCAAGCCGGGGAGCGAGGTGGGGGTCGCCGTCCGCAACCGCGTCGAGCCGTTCTCGGTGGAGAAGGCGCCGCTCGTCCAGCCGCAGGTGCGTTCCTGAACATGCGTCAGCTCGCCCACGCCGCGCTCGCGCTGGCCGGCGTCCTCGCCGTCGTGTGGGCGCTGACACTGGCGGTCGATCCGGTGATCACCTGCCGGGAGTCCGTCATGCGGCCCGGTGACGTGTGCGCCCACTCCGGAGGCGGGCGCTCGCAGACCTACGAGGAACGCTTCGAGGCCGCGCAGCAGGCGCGGCCGGTGGTCGGCGGGGTGGGCGCCCTGGTGGCCGTGTTCGGCGCGGGACTCCTCGTGGCCGAGCGCCGCCGGTCGGCGACGAGATGAGCCGTGCCGGCTGTCAGGCCAGCAGGCTCATGGGGCCGTAGAGGACGTGGTCGTCCTCCATCAGCGTGACCTCGGTGACCCCGGCGTCGGCGAGGTCCTCATACGACGCGGTCAGCCACGCCTCGGCGTCCGCCCGGGTGGGGAAGCACTGGCCGAGGCCGGTGTCCCGCTCGTCGATCTTGGCGTCGGTGACCCAGCGGAACGACATCAGATGGCCTCGCCGCGCTTGACGCGGGGCGGCGGCTGGCGCCACCGCCGGAAGGAGAGCTGACGGTTGAACCCGTACATGAGCAGCCCGCGGAAGTACGTGGTGCCCAGCCGCTCGGACGCGAGCCGCTTGTACTTGCGCCACATGAGGAAGGTGTCGAGCACCATGCCGAGGATGTAGCCCCACGAGACGACGAGGAACAGGTTCATCCACTGCACGAACCCCGGGATCAGCGTCAACACGAGCAGCAGCATGAAGATCGGCATCGCGAACTCGCCGAGGTTGAAGCGCGAGTCGACGTGGTCGCGCATGAGCTGCCGCTCCGGCTGGGCCTCCTGGCTGGCCATCGTCTTCTGGCGGCGCTGCATGTCCTGGACGCGCTGCCGCTTGCGGGCCTCCTTGGGCGACAGGCTCGGGTTGAGCCGCTGCCGTCGCGCCGCCTCGGCCTCTCGCCGCGACGGCGTCGGCACCGCCTTCTTCTGCGGGCCGCTGCCGTGGGTGACGGGCGCGGGCGGCTCGGGCTCGGTCGGCTTGGGCGCTCTTCTCAGGGCCACGGTCTACTTCCCTCGGTTCGGTGCGGTGCGGTGCGGTGCGGGCACGGGTTGCGTCCGTCAGTGGACCCACCCAGTCTAATCAGGGTCGCCTCCGGGTG
>JAKDIK010000386.1 GCA_030450535.1 Propionibacteriaceae bacterium | reverse complement strand
TCCCCCGCGGCATCGGCCGGATCCCCGTCACCAAGGTCTCCCCCGTCATCGAGGGCGGCGCCTACCCCGCCAAGGCGGTCGTCGGAGAACTGATCCCGATCCGCGCGAAGGTCTTCCGCGAGGGCCACGACGCCGTCAACGCGTCCGTCATCCTCACCGACCCGTCCGGCCGGGAGACCCGCCACGACATGACGCCGATGGCTCCCCGCGGGCTGGACCCGTGGGAGGCGTGGGTCCGGCTGGACGCCGAGGGCGCGTGGACGTTCCGCGTCGAGGGTTGGTCGGATCCCTGGGGCACGTGGCTCCACAACGCGGAGGCCAAGCTCCCGGCCGGCGTCGACGTCGAGCTCGTATGCCTGGAGGGCCGCGATCTGATGGAGCGGACGGCGCGCGCCGCCGAGGCCGACGACCAGCCGGTCGAGGCGTCCATCCTGCGCGCCACCGCCCAGCTGCTGATTCCTCAGCGCCCCGCCGAGGACCTCCTCGACGTCGCCAAGGGCACCGGGCTGGCCAAGGCCATGAAGAAGTACGGCCCCCGTGAGCTGGTCTCCCCGACCGCAGACTTCCCGATCTTCGTGGACCGCAAGCGGGCCCTGTTCTCGTCCTGGTACGAGTTCTTCCCCCGTTCCGAGGGCGCAACCTACGACGCGGACACCGACACGTGGACGTCCGGCACCTTCGATTCCTGCCACGCCCGGCTCGAAGAGGTCGCCGCGATGGGCTTCGACGTCGTCTACTTCCCGCCCGTCCACCCCATCGGCAACGCGTTCAAGAAGGGCAAGAACAACTCCCTGGACGCCACGGACGCCGACCCCGGCTCCCCGTGGGCGGTCGGCTCGGCCGATGGCGGCCACGACGCGATCCACCCCGACCTCGGCGATTGGGAGAGCTTCGACCGCCTCGTCGCGCGGGCCAACGAGCTCGGTCTCGAGGTCGCGCTCGACTTCGCCCTGCAGGCCTCGCCCGATCACCCGTGGGTGACCGAGCACCCGGAGTGGTTCACGACCCGGCTGGACGGCACGATCGCGTATGCCGAGAACCCGCCCAAGAAGTACCAGGACATCTACCCGATCAACTTCGACAACGACCCCGACGGCATCTACCACGAGGTGCTGCGCATCCTGCACCTGTGGATGGACCACGGCGTCCGCATCTTCCGCGTCGACAACCCGCACACCAAGCCCGTGGAGTTCTGGGGCTGGCTGTTCGCGCAGATCCGCGCGACCGATCCCGACGTCTTGTTCTTCGCCGAGGCGTTCACCCGCCCCGAGATGATGCACGCGCTCGGCAAGGTCGGCTTCCACATGAGCTACACCTACTTCACTTGGCGCACCACGAAGGAGGAGCTCGAGGAGTACATGGGCGAGCTCAGCCGCGACATGGACTCGTTCTACCGGCCGAACTTCTTCGTGAACACCCCCGACATCAACCCGCTGCACCTCCAGAGCGGCAACCCCGCCATCTTCGCCATCCGGGCCATCCTGGCGACGACGCTCTCGCCGTCGTGGGGCGTCTACGCGGGCTTCGAGCTGTTCGAGCACGAGCCGCTGGCACCGGGCCGCGAGGAGTACCGCAACTCCGAGAAGTATGAGTACCGCCCGCGTGACTACGCCGCCGAGCCGAACCTCAACATGCTCATGGGCACGCTCAATTCGATCCGGCACGCCCACCCGGCCCTGCAGCAACTGCGGCGCATCGACTTCCACTTCGCGCCCAACGACGCCATCCTCGCCTACAGCAAGGTCAACGGGCCCGACAAGGTGATCGTCATCGTGTCCATCGATCCCGACAACACCGTGGAGTCCGAGGTGCAGTTGGATCTGACCAAACTCGGGCTGTCGGCCGACGCGCCGCTGCGCGTCCGCGACGAGCTCACCGGCGCCACGTTCACCTGGGGGGCGCGCAACTTCGTGCGCCTCTCGCCCGCACAGCCCGCCCACATCCTCACCGTCCTGTGACCCCCCGATCAGCGCTGCACGCCGCCTGGACCGACCGTCTCGCCACCGTTCGCTGGTTCGGGGGCAAGGGCGCAGGCGCGCGCGTCGCCGCCCTCGAACCGCTGCCATGGTGGACGCCGCACGGCGCGCCCGTCGGCGTCCGGAGCGAGATCGCGACGATCGCCTACCCG
>JAKDIK010000156.1 GCA_030450535.1 Propionibacteriaceae bacterium | reverse complement strand
CTTCGCCGGCGTCGGCGCCCCGCACGGCGTCGGCGCCCCGCTCGGCGACGGCAACGGGCTGGGGTGGGGCGTGGTATTCTCGGACACGGTGGCTCTCTTGGGGTCGACGACTCGTTGCTCCCCGAGACTACTGGCGCGTCCGTCCGCGATCGATGAGCCGCGCGGGGGATGCCTGAGCTCGGGTCCTGGGGCGGAGGGCTCCTCCAGCCGTAGGGGTGTTGTCCGGACGGCCGGCGTTGGCCAAGGTGGGTTCATGAGCACTGACCAGACGGACGCCCTCGACGGCAACATCGACGGGCTGGAGGATCTCGATCCGCAGGAGCAGGCGGATGCCAACCGACCCTACGGCGAGGTGACCGCCGAGGATCTCGCGACCAACGACCTGATCGCCGACGGCGCCGACCCGACCGACGTCGGTCCGGACCACGGCGAGTTGGACGGCGTCGTGCCCGTGGACCATCACCGGAACCTCGATCCGGAATCCGACGAGACCATCGAGGATCGCATCGCACAGGAGGAGCCGGATCCGGCCTCCGACATCGTGCCCCCGCGCGCTGAGTAGAGCCAACCGCGTGCGGCGAGCTGACCAGGCGCCTCGCGCGGTCAGCGCCACGCGCGGTCAGTCGAACAGATCGCCCAGCATGTCGCCGAAGCCCTCGCCCAGTCCGCCGAGACCCTCGCCGATACCTTCGCCCATGTCGCCGAGGCCGTGCCCCAGGCCGTCCATGAGGTACGGAAGGCTCGCGATGCCCTGAAAGACGAGCGCGCCCACCGCGATGTCGCGGATCAGGGAGTTGCCCCGCCAGTGGGAGTAGTAGCCCTGCGCCCAGGGCGCGTACTGCTCGCCGCCCTGCCAGTACGGGACGCGCTGCGCGCCGACCTGCACGGTGCGGATGTAGGGATCCGCTCCCGCGAGGACGCGCTCGGCGTCCGCCGGGCAGGCGGGCACCGACCGCAGGGAGCCGCCCGCCGGCGCCCAGTCGACGTTGGTGCTGCTCGGGCCGTGAGCGGGGTTGAAGAAGCACGGCGGAAGTTTTTGCGGCAGCGGTTTGCCGGCCACGCGGGCCTTGACGCACGCGATCGCGTACCGGCCCTCCTCAAGGATCTCGGTGACAAACCGGATCTCCTCGGCCACGGTGACGGCCGTCAGCGACTCCTTGGCGTGCTCGTAGGCGTCGAGCGCCCGCTCGTAGTCCTGGCGCATCGCCTCGTCGAGCGGATGCCCGGCCACGTCGGTGTCGAGCCGCTGCAACTCTTCGCCGAAGCGGGTCACATCCTCCTCGGCGGCGCGGCGGGAGGCGTCCAGCCGCGACTCGATCTCGGCCGTCCGCTGGCGCTCCATCGCCTGGGTGTTGCGGCCCAGACGCGCGGCGAAGTACGCGACGACGGCGATCACGAGGAGCAGCAGGACGTATTCCATGGTTTCCATTCTGCCCACGGATGTCCCGAACCGGCGCCGCATTTGCTGTGAGCTACCTGTGATTGCGTGCCGCGCCGGGCCCGTGGGGTCGGACGCCCCACCGCGGGGTTGTCCTCCGGTGCACCATGGTTCGGGTGGACGCACGACGCATGACCCCCGGACCGCTGCTCCCCGCCCTCGCCGCGGTGGGGGTGGCGGGCCTGTTCGCTGCCTGGGCCTGGTTCTTCCTCGACACCCGACGCGGCCAAGTGCTCGACGAGCTCGCCCTGCGCGGCTCCACCATCGGCGCTTGGCGGCTGGACGCCCACGCCGAAGGACTACTGCAGACCGTCTCGGTGCCGGCCGTGGCGTTGGCCATGGCGGTCGTGCTCATCGTCGGACTGGTGCGGGGACGCGTCGGTGCCGCCGTGGTCGGCGCGGGCGTCGTCGCCGCGGCCAACGTGTCCACGCAGCTGCTGAAGTACACGGTCCTCACCCGCCCTGACCTCATTCCCGGCGACCATGCGGCGAACTCCCTGCCGTCGGGGCACACGACCGTGGCGGCGTCCATCGTCGTGGGGGTGCTGATCGTCGTCGGACGCCGCCTGCGCCCGTTCCTCACGGTGGCCGGCGTCGTCGTCGTCACCGCGTTCGGCTACGCCACTTTGGTGAACCAGTGGCACCGGCCCTCCGACGTGTCGGCGGCGGTCCTCGTGGCGTGCGGCTGGGCGTACGCCGGGGAGGCGCTGTTGCGGTTGCGGCGACGCGTCGACCCGGAACCGGTCCGGCGCAGCCCGGTCGCCGGCGTCCTGATCGCCCTCGGGCTGCTCGCCCTGGGCGTCACGGTGATCACCGGGATGCTCGTGTGGGGCGTCGGGCTGGCCGATGCGTCCCGGGCCGAGCAGTTCCTCGCCTACGCGGGCGGCTCGGCCGCGTTGGCTGGGCTCGTCGCTGTGGGGCTCGGCGTCCTGCTCACTCTGCGGCAACGCTCGGACGCCCCGCGCCTCCGCGAGCGGTGAGGCACAGCCGGCCACGCATCACTGCGGGTCGACGATTTCGCACAGCGGTTCGCCGCTGTTGACCGTCTGTCCGGCCCTGGTGGTCACCTGCCGCACGATGCCCGAGCGATGGGCGCTGATCGGCTGCTCCATCTTCATGGCCTCCAGCACGACCACCGTGTCTCCCTGGCTCACCTCGTCACCCTCGGCCACCGAGACCTTCACGATCGTGCCCTGCATGGGCGCGGTCAGGACCGTGCTGGCCGGGGCTGCCGCCTTGGCCGCGCTCCGCTCGCGCCTGGGTGGCTTGCGGGTCGCCCTCGGTGCGGGCCCGCCCTGGGCGAGAGCGGCCGGCACCCGGACCTCGATGCGGCGTCCGCCCACCTCGACGACGTACGTGGTCCGCTCGGCCTCGGCGGCCTGCTCCGCGGTGCCGGGGAACGGGTCGATGGTGTTGTCGAACTCGGTCTCGATCCAGCGTGTGTGGACGCCGAACGTGCCGTCCGCGCCCGTGAACGCGGGGTCGTCCAGGACGGCGCGGTGGAACGGAATGACGGTCGGCATGCCCTCGATGCGCACCTCGGCCAGCGCCCGGCGGGAGCGCTCGAGAGTCTTGCTGCGGTCGCGTCCGGTCACGATGATCTTCGCCACCAGCGAGTCGAACGCGCCCGGCACCGTCATGCCGGCCCGGTAGCCCTCATCGACCCGAACACCCGGGCCGGCCGGCGGCTCCCAGGTGGTCAACGTGCCGGGTGCGGGCATGAACGAGCGGCCCGGGTCCTCGGCGTTGAGCCGGAACTCGATCGAGTGTCCGCGCACGGCGGGATCGTCGTAGCCGAGTTCCTCGCCGTCGGCGATGCGAAACATCTCACGCACCAGGTCGAGGCCGGTGACCTCCTCGGAGACGGGGTGCTCGACCTGCAGGCGCGTGTTGACCTCCAGGAACGAGATGCGGCCATCGGTCGCCACCAGGAACTCGCACGTACCGGCACCGACGTAGCCGGCCTCGCGCAGGATCGCCTTGGACGCCGTGTACAGCGTGTCGACCTGCTCGTCGGTGAGGAACGGCGCCGGCGCCTCCTCGACGAGCTTCTGGTGGCGCCGCTGCAGCGAGCAGTCGCGGGTCGAGACGACGACGACGTGGCCGTGCGCGTCCGCGAGGCATTGGGTCTCGACGTGGCGCGGCCGGTCGAGGTACTGCTCGACGAAGCACTCGCCGCGTCCGAACGCGGTGATCGCCTCGCGCGTCGCCGACTCGAACATCTCGGCGACCTCGTCGAGGCGCCTGGCGACCTTGAGGCCGCGTCCGCCGCCGCCGTAGGCCGCCTTGATGGCGATGGGCAGCCCGTGCTCGGTGGCGAAGGCGACGACCGCGTCGGCGTCCGCGACCGGGTCGGCCGTGCCCGCAACCAGCGGTGCGCCGACCTTCTGCGCGATGTGGCGGGCCTGGACCTTGTCGCCCAGGGCCTCGATGGCCGCCGGCGGGGGACCGATCCAGGTGAGCCCCGCGTCGATCACCGCCCGGGCGAAGCCGGCGTTCTCGGCGAGGAAGCCGTAGCCGGGGTGCACGGCGTCCGCGCCGCTCCGCTCCGCGACGTCGAGCAGCGCGTCGATCCGCAGGTACGACTCGGCGGGCGTCGCGCCGCCGAGGGCGAAGGCCTCGTCGGCCAGCCGCACGAACAGCGCGTCTGCGTCCGGCTCGGCATACACCGCGACGCTGGCGAGGCCAGCGTCCCGGGCGGCCCGAACGATGCGGACCGCGATCTCACCACGATTGGCCACCAGGACCTTGCTGATACCCACCTGCGTCTCCTCCGGGAGCCGGCCCGCCTGCAGCCGGGGCCTGCTGCTCGGAGTCTAGGACGCCGGGACTCCGCGTGTGATGCTCTGCGACCTTCCCGAGCAGAGGCTCAGCTGAACACACCGACCGCGACCGGGATCACCCAGGCGAGGCCGAGCAACTGCAGCACGCGGTCGCCGAGCACGACGTCCTCGGGCTCGCCGGCGCCGCCGGCGTCGATGGTGTAGGCGTAGCGCAGCAACGCGAGCGTGAACGGCGCGATCGAAATCGCGTGCCAGTTGATGCCGCTCACGTCCGGGGCCTGCTCGAACGCCCACAGGCTGTACGACATGATGACCGCCGCGCAGGACAGCGCCCACACGAAGCGCAGGTAGCTGGCCGTGTAGCGGGCGAGCGAGGCGCGCGTGCCGGCGTCCGGGCCGAGCTCGATCATCTCCGAGTAGCGCTTGCCGGCCACCATGAACAGCGAGCCGAAGGACGCCACCAGCAGGAACCACTGCGACAGCGGAATGCCGGACGCCACGCCGCCGGCGACCGCGCGCAGCAGGAAGCCGGCGGCCACCATGGCCAGGTCGATGATCGGCTGATTCTTCCACAGCACCGAGTAGCCGACCTGCAGCATCCAGTACACGGCCAGCGTCACCGCGAGCAGCGGAGCCACGAACCAGCCCAGCGCCAGGCTGGCGATCACGGTCACCGTGGCCCAGACGATGGCCGTGCGCGGGCTCACCTCGCCCGCGGCGATCGGGCGGAACCGCTTCTTCGGGTGCTGACGGTCGGACTCCACGTCGCGCACGTCGTTGATCAGGTAGATCGACGCGCTGACCAGGCAGAAAGCCACGAACGCCCACGCCGTGTTGATGAGGACTGCCGGCACGAAGAGCAGCCCGGCGGCAACGGGCGCGGCCAGCACGAGCACGTTCTTGACCCACTGGCGGGGTCGCATCGCCCGGATCGGGGCGGGCAGCAGGTGGCGTCTCGGCGCTGGGGTGATCTCGGTCATGACAGCTGCCCACTCTAGCGGCCGGTGGCGCGGAGGTCAGTGCGTTGCTGGCGGCGCGCAAGGCCGCCAGCAACGCTCAGGGACGGTCTGGTCAGCTGCGGAGGTACTTGATGGCGGCCGCGGCCAGAATGACCAGAATCACGACGTGCACGATCGCGACGATGGACATGAGCCAAGGCAGGAAGACCTCGAACCCCTCGGGCCCCAAAGGTGTCAGTGGATCGTTCACCAGAACGCCACCTGTCGAATCCCGTCACGCGTGACGCTTGTTTGGAGCACCTTGGTAGCGCTGGGGAATCCCGTTGGCCCTGTCCACATGATGGAGTACCTCACCGTGTTCGACGATTCTCTTTCCCAGCCGATGATGCTCGCGCTGCCCGCGTATGCGCCGGATTCTGGAGTGTAGTAGCGGGTGATAGTCGCGGCCCGGTGTCCACGGCGTCGCCGTGAATGCGTCGCAGCGTACGACGGTTCGTCGCGCTTGACTACCGATCGTGGTCGGGATTGTACCAAAGCACGAGAGGGGAGGACGAAAGGACGAGCGCTACTACCGCCCTGGCATGTACGAACCCGTGGTGTGCCACAGAGCGGTCCAGCAGACTCCCAACTCAGCCAGCATCTCGCGCAGCAGGGGCACGCTCAGGCCGACCACGTTGTGGTGGTCGCCCTCGATGCCCGTCACGAAGGCCGCGCCGAAGCCATCGATCGTGAACGCGCCGGCGACGTGCTGGGGTTCGCCCGTGGCGACGTAGGCGTCGATCTCGTCGTCGGTGATGTCGGCGAAACGCACGGTGGTGGACGCCGCACGCGTCCGCCGTGCGGGGGCCGCGCCCCCGGCCAGGACGATGACGTGGTGGCCGGTCACCAGGACACCCGAGCGGCCCCGCATGGCCCGCCAACGCTCCCGGACGGCCTCGTCGCTGCCGGGTTTGCCGCAGATCGTGCCGTCGAGGTCGAGCACGGAATCACACCCGACGATGACCGTCCCCCCGCCAGCGACGGGCTCCGCGCCAGCCCGCGTGAGTTCGGTGAACACCGCCTCGGCCTTCAGCCGCGCCAGCTCTGTGGCGAGGCCGGCGGCGTCTGCCGCGTCCACGGCCGACTCGTCGACTCCCGAGACGTGGACGGTCGGCTCGACGCCCGCCGCCCGCAGGGTCGCGAGACGGGCGGGGGACGCCGAGGCCAGGACCAGCCGCACGGGCTATCGGCGCCCGAAGAGCAGGTCGGAGAGGATGCCACCGAGCGGGTTGTCGGCGCCCGCGGACGTCCGACCCTGCGTCCTCCCGGCGGACGTACCCGGCGCGCCGGCGTCGGCCGTCACGTCGGTGGCGGGCGGCGTGGGCGAGCGGAAGGTGCCGTCGCCGGTGCCCGCCGTGGGGGTCCGTCCCGGCTCTGTGGGGGCGGCCGATCGCTGCGAGCCGCCCAGCAGGTCGCCCAGAATGTCGCCCAGGCCGCCACCGAGCCCGCCGCCGGGGCCGGTCTGCGTCGGCTG
>JAKDIK010000385.1 GCA_030450535.1 Propionibacteriaceae bacterium | reverse complement strand
ACGTTCGACCAGGTCATCGAGCGCCTGGATTACCTCGACGACCTCGGCGTCACCGACCTCTACCTGAGCCCCATCCTCCAGGCCGCCCCCGGCTCCACCCACGGCTACGACGTCGTCGACCACACCCGCATCAGCGCCACCATGGGAGGCCGCGAGGGCCTCGAACGCCTCGCGACCGCCGCCCACGACCGCGGCATGGGCATCGTCGTCGACGTCGTGCCCAACCACATGGGTGTCCCGACGCCGATCTATCACAACCGGGCGCTGTGGTCGGTGCTCAAGCAGGGCCCCGAGTCGCCCTTCGCCACGTGGTTCGACGGAACGGACGCCGGCGACGAGGGCATCCTCATGCCCGTCCTCGGCGCCCGC
The DNA here is from genome assembly GCA_030450535.1 of Propionibacteriaceae bacterium. Taxonomy (GTDB): domain Bacteria; phylum Actinomycetota; class Actinomycetes; order Propionibacteriales; family Propionibacteriaceae; genus Propioniciclava. Next base: position 1,765 of record JAKDIK010000385.1, on the reverse strand, counting down.
ATCGGCACCGTGCTCGCCAACGAGGAGATCACCCTCGAGCGCCGCGTCATCCCCGGCCTGGAGGCCGAGGGCGAGCAGGCCGTCCTCGTCTACTACGACCACGTCTTCCCCGTGCGCGCCGGCACCGAGAACCTGCCCATGCCGCTGTGCGTGAAGGAGCAGTTCTACCGCCTCGCCTACTGGAAGGTCTCCGACGAGGAGCTCAACTTCCGCCGCTTCTTCGACGTCGACACCCTGGTCGCCCTCCGCGTCGAGGACGCCGACGTCTTCGACGGCACCCACGCGCTGCTGCTGGAGCTGTTCCGCGAGGGCCACATCGACGGCTTCCGCATCGACCATCCGGACGGCCTCGCCGACCCGCGCGGCTACATGCGTCGCCTCTCCATGGCGACCGGCGGCGCCTTCATCGCCGCCGAGAAGATCCTCGAGGGCGCCGAGGCCATGCCCGACGACTGGCCGGTCGCCGGCACCACCGGGTATGACGCCGCCTGGCGCATCCAGGCCCTCCAGGTGGACGCCGCGGGCTATGGCGACCTCGGCACGATCGCCCACGTCATCACCGGTGACATTCCCGGCTCGCTGGCCGACGTCATGGAGGCCGCCAAGCGCGAGATCGCCACCACCAGCCTGTTCGCCGAGGTGCACCGCATCGCCACGCTGGCCCACGACATCTGCCGCGCCGACATCATGCTGCGCGACCACACCTTCACCTGGATCCGCGCCTGCGTCACCGAGCTCACCATCGCCGTCGACCGCTATCGCGCCTACGTCGTCCCCGGTGAACCCGCCTCCGAGGAGGCCGTCGAGCTCATCGAGGAGGCCGCCACCACCGCCCGCGGCCGCCTGGAACCCGACTACCACGACACCCTCGACGTCGTCGTGGATCTCGTGCTGGGACGCGAGGTCGGCTCCGAGGGCCGCGCCCAGCAGGCCGTCCGCGACGAACTCATCGTCCGCTTCCAGCAGGTCTGCGGCGCCGTCACCGCCAAGGGCGTGGAGGACACCGCCTTCTACCGTTGGACGCAGCTCGTCGCCCTCAACGAGGTCGGCGGCGCCCCCGACACGTGGGGTCTGTCGCCTGACACCTTCCACGCCTGGATGAGCCAGATGACGACCGCCTGGCCCGACACCATGACCTGCGGCACCACCCACGACACCAAGCGCTCCGAGGACGTCCGCAGCCGCATCGGCGTCCTGTCGCAGTACGGCGGCGAATGGCGCGCGCTGCTCACCAAGCTCCACCCGCTCGCCGAGGCGGTCGAGGGCCACACCGAGAACCTGATGTGGCAGATCCTCGCCGGCACGTGGACCCCCGAGGGCCCCATCGAGCAGCAGCGCCTCGCCGACTACCTGCTCAAGGCCGCCCGCGAGCAGAAGCTCTGGACGTCCTGGACGAAGCAGGACGCCGCCCGCGAGCAGGCCCTCACCGACCTCGTCGCCGAGCTGTACGCCAACGACGACGTCATGGGCGCCTTCGCCGACTGGTACGCGTTCACCGCCGACGCCGTCCGCGTCGCAATCCTCTCCCGCAAGGCCATTCAGCTCACCTGCCTCGGGGTCGCCGACACCTACTCCTCCACGGAGACCACGCAGAACTATCTCGTCGACCCCGACAACCGGGGCCCCTTCGACTGGGACGCCCTCGCCGGGCTCGCCCGCACCATGGCCACACGCACCCCCGAGACGCTCGCCGAGGAGAAGTTCCACCTCGCCCGCGAGATCCTGCGGCTGCGGCGTCGGCGCCCGGACACCTTCGTCGGCCCGG
>JAKDIK010000155.1 GCA_030450535.1 Propionibacteriaceae bacterium | reverse complement strand
CCCGCTGACGCCCACTCCGGCCCCGGGGCGGCCGTTGCCCGAGCAGACGGTGGGTCCCGTTGAGGTCACCGACGAGGTGCAGCGCGGCGTCGTGCTGGTCACCGGACGGACGCCCAGCGACACGGTCGCCGGCACCGGCATGGTGCTCACCGCCAGCGGTGAGGTGCTGACCAACTACCACGTCGTCCGCTCCACCGAATCCCTCACCGTGACGGTGGCATCCACCGGCCGGAGCTACTCCGCGACGCTGGTCGGACGGGACGCGCAGGCTGACGTCGCGCTGCTGCAGCTCCACGACGCCAGTGGGTTGGAGACGGTGACCATCGACGCCGATCCCGTGGATCTCGGCGACGTCGTGGTGGCCGCGGGCAACGCGAACGGCCAGGGCTTCGTGACCGCCCACCGGGGCAATGTGTTGGCACTCGACCGCTCGATCCAGGTGCGCGGGCCCGTCGAGCAGGATCCGCCCGAGACCCTGACCGGTCTGATCCAGACGAATGCTCCCGCGTGGCCCGGCGACTCCGGCGGCCCGATGTATGACGACGAGGGCGAGGTGCTCGGCATGACGACCGCCGGCGGCACCGAGGAGCGGGAGGACCGCGACGTCTATGCCGTGCCGATCGCCCGGGCGATGACGCTGGTGGACCGCATCCGCGCCGGCGACGACGCGGGCTCGATCGTCATCGGGCCAAAGGCGTACCTGGGTGTCACGGTGCAGCTCGACGACTCCGCCGGCGTCGTGCTGGAGCGCGTGGTCAGCGGGTCGGCCGCCGCCGACGCAGGTCTGAACGCGGGCGACCGCATCGTCTCCCTGGACGGCCAGCGCGCCACCACGCGGCTGGACCTCTCGCACATTCTCGACGGAGTCCGACCCGGTGAGACCCTGGACATCACGTGGCAGACCTCGAGCGGACGCCAGCAGTCCGGTCAGGTGACCCTCGGGGAGAGCCCGCTGAACTGATCCTCACCGCGGGGCGCCACCACGTAGCCCTCGCGGGCGAGGTTCCTGATGGTCGGGAGCACCTCGAGCGCGAGGGCGGCGTCGTCCACGCCCAACAGGTCAGCCACGGCCCCGATGAGGACGCCGAGCGGCAGCTCGCCGTCGCAGGCGCCGAGCACCGCGGCCAGCGCGGTGTCCGCCTCCAGGGCCCGCCCGAACCCGTACCGCTGCCGAAACACGAGGTGCTCGGGGTCGGCGGCACCGGGGCAGCCGATCGTTTCGGCGTCCACGCGCGGATCGAGCTTCAGGGGCAGGGCTGCCAGCACGTCGTCCGACACACGGGCCAGCGCCAGACCCTCCGGGTACGCCCCGAATGCCTCCCCGACCGGCTGGTGCACCGCGTGCGGCCACACCTCGCCGCGGAAGTCGCCGGGGCGGTCCTCCGGTCGCCCGGCATCCCGGAGCTGCGGCTGATCCATGGAGCCGGTACCCGAGCCGGGCCGATAGAGCGCGATCCAGCCCATGCCCACCTCCGCGATGCCGAGGGCGCGGAAGTAGGCGAGCCAGGCTTCGTAGCGCGCGGCGTACTCGGGCGTGCCGACCAGGCCGGCGTCGGCCAGCCACACCTCGATGTAGGCGTACGGGTCCAGACGCTCGCGTTCCAGCACGAGCGCGTCGCACCCGGTGGGCTCGATCCAGGCGCGGAGCCGATCGGTCCAGTCGGCGTCCTCGGTGATCGCCCAATTGCCGAGCACCTGCAGGACGCCGCCGGGCGCGAGCCGCTGCCCGCCCTCGGTGACCACGCGCCGCATGAGGTCGTCCGACGGCAACGTGCCCTCGCGGTACACCAGGCGCTCGCCGCCGGGCGGGGACATCACGAACGGCGGGTTCGTGACGATCAGGTCGAACGTTTCGGACGCGACCGGCTCGAACAGCGACCCCTCGCGAAGGTCCACCTCGATGCCGTTGAGCCCGGCCGTCCACGCCGCCAGGGTGAGCGCGCGTGGGTTGAGGTCGGTGGCCACCACCTGGTCGGCGTGACCGGCCAGGTGCAGCGATTGCACGCCGCATCCCGTGCCCAGATCCAGCGCACGACCGACCCCATCCCGGATCGTCATCTGCGCCAGAGCCGTGGACGCCGGCGACAGCCCCAGCACGAAGTCGGGCCGGCTGACGCCGATGCGGCCATCCAGGGTGGGAATCCGGTCGTGCATCACCCAGCCATCCACGGCGCCTCCGGGCCCCGAGCCACCGCCGGGGGCCACGGTTTCACCCCGGACGCCGGCCGCCGCGTAGGGCCGGATCTCGACCGCGGCCCGGATCCCGTCCCGGATCTCCTCCCGGCGACCGAGGCCGTCGTGCTCGCTGCGGCGGGCGTCGAGCAAACCGGCTGCCACGAACGGTGTGAGGTCGCCCAGGGCCACCTCGAGGTCTGCGGCAGCCACCGCGTCCTGCAGGAGGAACGCGCGGATCAGGGTGGCCTGGGCGTCCCGCGCTCCGGCCAGCGCCTCGCGGGTGGCGAGGGTCGTGTTGCGGGCGAGGGCCGCCGTCGCGGGCGCCCCGATCCTGTCGGTGACGGCATCTAGGGTGTAGCCAGCATCCGTCAGGCGGCGGGCGAGGGCGGGGGCGTCCGTGGGTGGCTGCATGGTCCCCAAGCCTGTCACGGCGGTGCACGTTCAGCGTTCTCAGGAGGGGGTGTGATGCGGGGCGATCTTCTCGTGCGCGACGCCCGACTCGTCCCCTTGGGGACTACCGGCGAGGGGACCGACGCGTGGGCTGACGCGCCGGCCGGCGTCGTTGACGTGCGCATCCGTGACGGCGTCGTCGCCGAGATCGGTCCGGGGTTGTCACGCCGCGGCGAGGCTGAACTCGCGGCGTCCGGACGCTGGGTGACGCCCGGCTGGTGGGACGCCCACGTGCACGCCGAGCAATGGGTCCGCTCGACGACCTGGCTGCCGATGGCCGGGGTCGTCTCGGCCGCCGACGCCTGTGGGCGGGTGGCGGGCGCGCTGGCACGGCGCGCGGATGCGGTGGATGCGCCAGGCCCACGTCGCCCCCTCATCGGCTTTGGGCACCGGATGGCCCCCTGGCCCGCCGCGCCGACGGTGGCCGACCTGGACGCCGCGACCGGTGCGACGCCGGTCGTGCTCATCGCCGGGGACGTGCACAGCGGCTGGCTGAACTCCGCCGCCCTCGCCGAACTGGGCCTGCCGCCGCGCCGCGACGTCCTGGCCGAGGACGAATGGTTCACGCTCTTCGCCCGCCTCGGCGAGCTACCCGGCGCCGATCCCACGCCCGCCGACTGGGCCTCGGCGTGCGCCCGGCTGGCCGCGGCCGGCATCACCGGCATCGTCGACTTCGAACTCACCGACGCCTGGCGCGCCTGGCCGGTACGGGTGGCCTCCGGGCTGGACGCCGTGCGCGTCCGACCCGCGGTATACCCCCACCAACTCGACGCCGTGATCGCCGCGGGGCTGCGCACCGGCGATCCCCTGGGGTCCAGCGGACTCGTCAGGTTGGGTCCGCTCAAGGTCATCGCCGACGGCTCGATGGGCACCCGCACCGCCTGGTGCTGCGAGCCGTACGCCGCCAGCCCGCTGGACGCCGCGCCGGCCTGGTGTGGCGCACCCAACGTCGCCGAAACGGATCTGGTGGCCCTGCTGAGCCGCGCCCACGCCGCCGGGCTGAGCGCCGCCGTCCACGCGATCGGCGACCGGGCCAACCAGACGGCCCTGACCGCCTTCGCCGCGACACGGGCGCGTGGTTCGATCGAGCACGCCCAACTCGTGCAACGTGAGGACATCCCCCGCTTCGCCGCCCTCAACGTGACGGCCAGTGTCCAGCCGCTGCACCTCGTCGACGACCGGGATGCCGCCGAGGCCGTCTGGCCCGACCGCACCGACCGGTTGTACCCGTTCCGTTCGCTGCTGGACGCCGGCGCACGGCTCCGGCTCGGCTCCGATGCCCCCGTCTCGCCGCCCGATCCGGCCGCCGCCATGGCCGCGGCCGTCCGGCGCAGCGGCGACGAGCGTCCGGCCTGGCACAGCGAGCAGGCACTCACGTGGGGCGAGGCGCTGGCGGCCTCGGTCGACGGTGTCCGCATCGCACCCGGCGCACCGGGCGACCTCGTGGTGCTGGCCGGTCCGTGGCCCCCTGCCGACGACCGGAGCGATCCTGTGGTCGCGGCCACCGTGTGCGCCGGACGCGTCACCTGGAGGGCCGGCGGTCGGGGGATGATCACGTGAGCGTGCCCGACTGGCTCGCCGGCGACGAACGCGTCGCCCACCTGCGCCGGCTTCCCGCCGCGCCGGGCATCGAGGCCGACTGGCCCGCTTGGGTCGACCCCGACGTCATCGACGCGTTCGCGGCCCGGGGCGTTCGCCGTCCCTGGACGCATCAGGTCGAGGCGGCCGAGGCGGCTTTCGGCGGCCGGCACGTCGCGATCGCCACGCCGACGGCGTCGGGCAAGTCGCTCGCCTATCTGCTGCCGATCCTCGCGGCCGTCCGCTCGGGGACGGGCGGGCGTCCTCCGCGCGAACGCGCCGCCGGACTTCGGCTGACCGGGCGGGCGTCCGCGCTGTACCTTTCCCCCACCAAGGCGCTCGCCCACGATCAGTGGCGCGCCTGTCGGGCGCTCGACCTGCCCGGCTGGAAGCCGGCGACCCTGGACGGCGACTCCGACGACGATGAGCGCCGGTTCGCCCGTGACTTTGCCCAGCTGGTGCTCACCAATCCCGACATGCTCCACCGTTCCGTGCTGCCCGGCCACGGCCGCTACGCGCGCCTGCTCGGCGGCCTGCGGTACGTCGTGGTGGACGAGGCCCACCGCTACCGCGGCCTGTTCGGCGCCCACCTGGCCGCCGTGCTGCGGCGACTGCGGCGGCTCGCCCACCACTACGGCGCGGACCCCGTCTTCGTCCTCGCCTCGGCCACCATGACCGAGCCGGACGCGACCGCCGCGGCCCTCATCGGCGAGGACGATGTCCTCCCCGTGCTCACCGACGCCTCCCCGCATCCGGCGCGCGACGTCGTCCTGCTGAGGGCCGACGGCCAGCTCACCACCACCGCCGCCACCCTGCTCGAACGGCTCAGCCGCGAGGGTCAGACCCTGGCCTTCACGACGTCGCGGCTGCAGGCCGAGCTGGTCGCGATCCGCGCCCGCGAGTTGAGCGCCGAGCCGGACACGCTGGCGTCCTACCGCTCCGGCTACCTGCCGTCGGATCGCCGTTCCATCGAGGCCGCGCTCACCGACGGCCGGCTGCGCGGCGTGGCGTCCACCAACGCCCTGGAGCTCGGCGTCGACATCGCGGGCATGGACGCCGTCGTCACGGCCGGCTTTCCCGGCACGCTCGCCGCGTTCTGGCAGCAGGTCGGCCGAGCCGGGCGGTCCGGACGCGAGGCGCTCGCTGTGCTCGCCGCCCGCGACGACCCGCTGGACGCCTACCTGATCGACCATCCCGAGCTCATCTTCGACGCGCCGGTGGAGCGCGGCGTCATCCCGGTCGAGAACCCCTACGTGCTGGGGCCTCATCTTGCGGCCGCCGCGCAGGAGCGCCCGTTGACCGAGAAGGACGCCGTCTGGTTCGGTCCCCGGACCGTCGAGTTGGCCGAGACGCTCGCGCGCCAGGGGGTGCTGCGCCGGCGTCCGGCGGGGTGGTTCTGGACCCACGCCCAGCGAGCGGTCGACTCCATCGACCTGCGCGCCATGCACGGCAAGGCGGTCGAGGTCGTCGATGTGGGCACCGGCCGCGTCATCGGCCAGGTCGACCCCTCGGCCGCCGACCGCACCGTGCATCCCGAGGCCGTGTACGTCCACCAGGGCGAGACATGGCTCGTCGAAGAGCTGGACGAACACGACCGGGTCGTGCTCGTGCGCGCGGCGAGGCCCGAGTACTTCACGCAGGCCCAGTCGATCTCCGAGGTGCGCATCCTCACCGATGACCGGGCGCGACCGTTCGGTCTCGGGACCGTGCACGTGGGCACCGTCGAGCTGGCGAGCCAGGTGACCGGGTATCTGAGACGCGACGCCGAGACGGGCAAGGTCTGGGACACCAATCCCCTCGATTTCCCCGAGCGCCGCCTGACCACGCGGGCCACCTGGTGGACCCTGCCGTCGGAGGCGGTCGCCCGGCTGCCCATCGACGACGCCGCGCTGCCCGGCGCGGTGCACGGCGCGGAACACACCGCGATCGGGCTGCTGCCCGCGCTCGTACCCTGCGATCGGTGGGACATCGGCGGCCTCTCCACCGTGCTGCATCCCGACACCGGTCTGCCGACCGTGTTCGTGCACGACGGGCTGCCCGGCGGCTCCGGCATCGCCGACGCGGGCTTCGCCATCGCCGAGCGCTGGTGGGCGGCGACCCTCGACCGACTGCTGACCTGCGGCTGCGAGACCGGGTGCCCCGCGTGCGTCGTCAGCCCCAAGTGCGGCAACGGCAACAACCCTCTCGACAAGGACGCCGCCGCGCTGGTGGTCGCGGCCCTCATTGAGGGGCGCCCGTCACCACGCCGGCGTGGGCCCGTCCCTGCACCTGGCCCGACCACGGCCCCCACTGCAGCGGCAGCGACGTCCGCACGCTGACGACGAACTCGATCTCGTCGCCGCTCAGCCCGCACTCCTCCAGACGGACGTCGTTCGCGCGGGCGGACGCCCCCGCCGCCGCGCAGGCGTCGAGTCCCGACCACTGCGCCTGCCCGCCGGCGATGGCGGCCAGATCGGCGGCCCCGTCCACCCGGTGTTGGGCCCACGCGAAGCCGGCGGCGATCA
>JAKDIK010000384.1 GCA_030450535.1 Propionibacteriaceae bacterium | reverse complement strand
GTCGCCCGCGGACACCGGCGCGTCGGGATCGGCGTTGTGGGTGATGTCGGGCTGCTCGCCCCACGCCAGCGCATTCAGCGGCAGGCGCAGCCCCAGCGGCGACGTGCCGGGCATCAGGAACAGCGCACGGCGGCGTGGGCGCCACTCGGCGGTGCCCCAGCCGCCCTCGGGGTGGACGAACAGGGGGATGACCCAGCCGGCGGGCCGGGTCGCGGCGGCGTCCAGCTCGTCGGCCAGCGTCGCGCGGCCGGCCTCGGAGGTAAGCTCGGTGGCCTCGGGGTCGGGATCGGCGGCCGGCCGCTCGCCCCACGGCTGGCGCGCCTCGGCCAGGATGGCGTCCAGCGGGTCGTCGAACGCCGGCGTCACGAAACGCTCGCCCACTCCCAGCCGGGACGCCAGCGCCCGGGTGAAGCGCGCGACGACGTCGTCCGATGCCTGGGCCTCTGCGGGCAGGCTCGCCTCGCCCCACGGATCGGCCAGCAGCGCCTGATTCGTCCACAGCGGGACGCCGTCGCCGCGCCAGGCGAGTGCCATCTGCCAGCGGGGGAGCGGCTCGCCCGGGTACCACTTGCCCTGCCCGTGCTGGGTGAGGCCGCCTCGGGCCCAGCGGGCGCGCAGCAGGTCGGCGAGCCGCGTGGCGAGTTGGCGCTTCTCGGGGCCGTCGGCGGCGGTCTCCCACTGCGGGGTCGAGGTGTCGCCGGCCGACACGAAGGTCGGCTCGCCACCCATCGTGAGCCGGACGTCCGCGGCCACGAGCGCCTCGTCGACCGCGGTGCCGAGTCCGCGGGCTGCTTCCCACTGCTCGTCGGTGTAGGGCTTGGTGACCCGCACGTCCTCGTGGATGCGCGACACGGTGTTGGCGAACTCGAAACTCACGCCCACGACGCCGGTCGATCCGGTGATCGGGGCGGAGCTGGACGGGTGCGGCGTGGCCGAGAGCGGGATGTGGCCCTCGCCGGCGAACAACCCGCTCGTGGCGTCGAGGCCGATCCAGCCGGCGCCGGGCACGTAGACCTCCGCCCAGGCGTGCAGGTCGGTGAAGTCCTCGGCCGGGCCGGCGGGACCGTCGACGGGCGTCAGGTCGGCCTTCAGCTGGACGAGGTAGCCGGAGACGAAGCGGGCCGCCAGCCCGAAGCGGCGCAGCACCGACACCAGCAGCCAGGCGCTGTCGCGGCACGAGCCGAGCGCCTTCGCGAGCGTCTCCCCGGGGGTCTGGACGCCCGTCTCGAGGCGGACGCTGTAGGCCACGTCGTGCTGCACGGCGGTGTTGACGGCGACGAGGAAGTCGACGATCCGCGTGTCGCCACCGCCGAGGCCGAGCGGGGTGATGCGCCGCTGAATCCAGTCATCCACCGCGTCCCCGGCCACCTCGCCGGCGTCGTCGGAGACCACCGCGGTCTCCTCGGCCTCCGCGGGCACCTGGCGCAGGTAGGGGGCGAGGTCGTCGCGCAGCGCGTCCGGGTAGGTGAAGGGAAAGGTCTCGGCGTACTCCTCGACGAAGAAGTCGAAGGGGTTGATGACCGTCATGTCGGCGACGAGATCGACCGTGATCTCGAGGTGGTCGGCCGGCTCGGGAAAGACCAGGCGGGCGAGGTAGTTGCCGAACGGGTCCTGCTGCCAGTTCAGGAAGTGGGTGGGGGGCGACACCGTGAGCGAGTAGGCCTCGATGGGCGTCCGACTGTGCGGGGCCGGTCGCAACCGCACGGTGTGCGGGTTGATGTTGACCTCGTGGTCGAACGTGTACTTGGTCGAATGGTGCAGCGCCACGCGAATCGTCACGACGGCCAGCCTAGAGGTTGCGGGGCCACCGCCGGGCGTTGCGGTGTTACGGCTGTGTGTCGCTCGCCGGCGGCGATGGTGGCCGGCGACCCACGGCGAGGGGCCGCGGCCGGATGGCCGCGGCCCCTGCGCGGGGTGGTGGGGTTCAGACCCGGAAGGTCAGCGAATCCAGCGCCACGAAGGCCCCCGGCTGGCCGGAGTCGAACGTCACGTAGATCCGCTGGCGTCCGGTCAGGCCGCCGGCGTTGAACGGAATGTCGCGCCACGCGTCCCAGCCGCCGGTGTTGCTCACGGCGAGGGACCCGAGCGGCGGGGCGCTGGGGCTGCCATCGCGCACCGTCACCAGGCCGGACGCCCG
>JAKDIK010000154.1 GCA_030450535.1 Propionibacteriaceae bacterium | reverse complement strand
AAGGCCGGCGGCGGCCGGCTCGAAGAGTTCCTCCTGGGCGGCGGGGGTGAAGCCCGCGACGCCGACGCCGAGCAGGCGAAAGCCGTCCTCGATGGCGAGCCCATCGAGGAGTTGTCTTGCGATGCGGGCGATCGTCTCCGCTCGGTCGGTGGCGCCGTGCAGCGTGAGCGAGCGGGAGAGGATGGTGAAATCTGGTCGCTTCACCTTGAGCGTGATGGTGCGCGCGAAAAGGCCCTGCTGTGCGACCCGCTCGGCGACGATCCGGGCGTCGCGCTCGATGACGGCGCCGAGTTCGGCCCGATCGGTGACGTCGGTGGAGAACGTGTCCTCCACCGAGATGGACTTCGCCTCGCGATCAGGGCTGACGGGGCGGTCGTCCCGAGCGAAGGCCAGGCTATGGACCCACTCGCCGTTCGCCTTGCCGAGTTCGCGCAGCACCTCGCCGTGGCTCAGCTCGCGGATGTCCTGCACGGTGCGGACGCCCAGGCGGCTCAGACGCTCCATGGTGGCGGGCCCCACCCCGGGGATGGCGCGCGCGGGCAGATCGGCGATGGTGTCGAGTTCCGTCCCGGGCGGGATCACGCGGACGCCGTCGGGCTTGGCCAGCTCGCTGCCGACCTTGGCAATGAATTTGCTGGTGCCGATACCGACGGAGGCGGTCAGCCCGCGGGTCTGCTCGTGGACGCCGGCGCGCAGTTCCTCGGCGAGGCCCGTGACGGCGTCCGTGCTGAAGTCGACGTGCCCACCGCCCGTGAGGTCGACGAAGGCCTCATCGAGACTGAGCGGCTCCACGAGCGGGCTGAGGTCGCGCAGTAGGCCCATGACGATGGCGGAGCTTTCTCGGTAGGCGCGGAACCGACCGGAGAGGAATGCCGCATTCGGGCACAGGCGGCGTGCCTCGTGCATCGGCATGGCCGAATGGACGCCGAACACCCGCGCCTCATAGGACGCCGTCGAAACGACCCCGCGCGGCCCCACACCCCCCACGATGACGGGCTTGCCGCGCAGCGACGGTTTGTCACGCTGCTCGACGGCGGCGAAGAAGGCGTCGAGGTCGAGGTGAAGGATGGACGCGGTCCCCCTCACGACCGCACCACCAGGGCGCGGACGCGGTCGATGGCGGCGGCGAGGTCGTCCGCCGTGGTGCCGAGACGGGCCAGTTCGGACGCCGCGGCCGCAAGCCGGGGCTCGTGGCGGGCGGCCTGAAGGACCAGTCCCTTCTCGTTGGTGACCCAGACGTGTCGGGCAGCCAGCATCCCGTGGGCGGCGAGCATGAGCGCCTTCCCGAGGGAGAGTGCCACGTAGGTGATGTCGGCGCGCGGGGCGGCCTTGGCGGCGGCGTCCAGATGGAAACCGACCTGCCAGGCGTCGGCCTGCACGGCGTCGGCGAGTGCTTGGGGATAGGGGTCGAGCCGGGCTCTGAGGGTGCCGAGGCGTCCGGAGGGATCGGCGAGAACCACGGCGGTGGCGAGTTCTCCGGCGTAGGAGACGTCTAGGAAGCCGAGGGGGTGGCCGGGCTGCTCCCAGAAGGCGTACTCGCCCCGCCGGGCGCGGTCAACCTGATGGGCGACGCGGTCGACGTCGCGCAGAATCCAGTCGACGGACGGGAGATCGGCGAGGGTGAGCCATGCGCCGGCGTCCACCCAGGGCCCCCAGGAGCCGGGCTGACCCACCGTCGCGGGCGTCGTGGTCCAGCGGGCGGTGAGGTGGGTCAGTTCATCGCTGAGCCGGGTGGCGGTGGGGTCGTAATAGATGCCGAGATCGACATCCGAGGCGGGCGTGTGCGTCCCCCGCGCCCGGCTGCCACCCAAGGTGACGCCGACGACGCCCTCCACGGCAACCAACTCGGCGGCCATGCGGCGGACAACGTCGAGCACGGTCGCGTCGGTCACCACGACGCCCAGTGTTCCATGGGAGGTGTCGATGCGAGGGAATGGTCACCGCGGCAGGGCCTTGCCGGCCGCTCGACTCAGCCGACGATCACGGCCTGGAGTTCACCCACCGGCAACTCCCGGGACGCGGACACCTCGACCGGCACCGTCCCCGACGACGACTGACAGGGCCCCGGGCAGCGATCTCACCGATCGCCGAGGAAGCCCCGCACCTCTGCCTCGAACCGGTCGGCGGCCTCCAGTTGTGCCCAGTGCCCGCAGTTCGGCACCAGGACGAGCCGGGCGTCCGGCAGCGACCGGGAGGCGATCTGCGAGCCGCGCGGGTTGACGATCGGGTCGTCCGCGCCGTGAAAGATCAGCGTCGGGGTGCTGAGCGCGTGCAACTTCGGCAACAGGTTGTTGCGCATCGCGCGGCGTCCGACGGTGGCCTGGTTGTACCGCAGGTATCCCTCACTTGCCGCGTTGCGCCGGGCCTCTTTCGCGAACTCCTCACGGACCTCGGGAGGCAGGGTCCCGACGTCGGCGACCATCGACTTCACAGCCTGGTCGACGAACTTGTTCGCCTGGGCGGCCATCGGGAAGATCACCGCGTCGGGCAACCTGGTCGCCGCCCACACCAGGGCCTGGGCGGTCTTGCTGCCCATCCGCGGCAACAGGCCACCAGGACCGATCAGCACGAGCCGTTCCACCAGCAGCGGAAAGCGCAGCGCGAGGTTCATCGCGATGTCCCCACCCATCGACACCCCGATCACCACAGCCCGGTCGAAGCCGACGGCCGCGGCCACCCGGGCCACGAAGTCGGCGGTCAGCCGGGGGTCACCGGCTGCCTCGATGCCCTCGGTGTAGCCGAACCCGGGCAGGTCCATCGCCACCACCCGGCGCCCGTCGCCGAAATTCTCGAACATGTGGAACCACGAGATCGCGGCGTTGTCGGAGCCACCCCCGTGAATCAGCAGCAACGGTGACCGGCCGGTCGCCTCGGCAGGCTCCGCCGACAACAGGCGAACGCGGCCGCCGTCCAGGTCGATGAAGCTCGCTCGTGCTCCGGGCGGGATCAACGGTGGCATGGCCACCACGCTATACGGACGCCCACAGCACCTCGGCCTACGGGTGATTCTGGTCGATCTCGGTACCGGTCGCCGTCATGAGGCGTAGCGACGGGCCGCGGCCAGCACCGATGCGCGATAGCCGGTACCGAACAGCACCAGCATCGCCAGGTCGGTCTCCCGGTGTCCGCCGTGGGCCGGTGTCGAACTCCCCCGCGCCGTCGGGCGTCCACATGACGTTGCCGGACCACAGGTCCCCGTGGATCCGGGCCGGTGGGTCATCGGTGTCGAACTCCCGTGCCCGTGAGGCCGTGGGGGCTGGTCTCGACGAACCGTTCGAGTTCCAGGTGATCGACTCGACTCCGGCACGAGGGCCACTCCTGGTGCCCAACCAGATCCTCCAAGGAACTAGTCTCCGGTCATCGCGACCGCGGCAGGGCCTTGCCGGCCGCTTGACTCAGCCGACGATCACGGCCTGGAGTTCACCCACCGGCAACTCCCGGGTCGCCGACACCTCGACCGGCACCGTCCCCGAGTAACCCAACGCCGACCACGTCACCGACCACTGACTCGTCGCCGTCACCGTGTAGTCCCCCTCCGGCAGCGAAGGCCACGAATACGCATAACCACAATCCGGCGACGGCGTTCCCGCCTTTGTCCCACCCGGCAGTCGGGACATGCCTCGGCAGGTCATCGTGTTCCCGTCCCCCATGTCAAACACAACCCGATCCCGCACCGCCGACATCACGATCGTGATCCCATATTGCGTGGTCGATGCCTCCACGGACGCCGCGGTCTCGGTCCACAACCACAACGGATACCCCACCACCGCCATGTCCCACTCGTTCACGCTCGGATCAGGACCCACCCGAACCTCCGGCGACGGCAGTTCCATGGTCAGCACGGCCTCCCGCGCCAACGACCGCACCACAGCAGCCGGCGGCGCCACCGGCTGGCTGGCCACCGGCGCCGCCGGATCCGCGGGATCCACCGGAGGCGGCGCCGCCAGCTGACACTCCGAACTCGCCCGCAGCGCCCCCTCACACTCAGGAATCCTGTCGATGAAGTACTGCCACGACTCCCGCGTCCAACCCTCACGCGCCTCCGCCACGCTCCCACCGCCAAGTGAGCGACCACCGGGTGCACCGGCTCTCGACATGGCTTTCGAATTTGGCGGCGCCTGGTGAACTGTCCCCTGCTCTTGCTCGACCTTGCGCACCAGCGTCTCAATACTGGCACCTCGAACATTGGTTTCTACTGCATCAGCGGGTTGCGGCGCGGGACGAGGAACTGAGGCTTCGGCTCGTGCCAACGTGGGGATGACCACAATTGTCACGGCAACTCCGACCACCGCTAGAACCAGCTTGAGTGGAGCCCCTATTGATTTCAACATTGGTCCACTTCCGATGTGATGATGCTGGAGATCTGCAGGACCTCGCCGCTGCGTGAGAAGAAGACCTGCTCCAAAGTGGAAGTCGGCGAGTATTGAACCCCATCTACGGTGTAGGTCATGGTTCCCGGCGTAGTGCACACCTCAAGCGCGATGACTGAACCTCGATCCGAGATGTAGGGAGCACGTTTAACCCAAGCGATCTCGCGCGCACCCGAAAAATCGACTCCAGTCGCGCTCGCGTCCGCGAGCGCCGACTCCAACCCGGCTTGGGTCTCCCCTGTGGCAAGAGAACGCAACTCATCATTGATCGGCTGCTTGCTGACGAGCAACTCGTCCGACAGCTCCCTGACTCGCTTCGCGATCCGTTCGGCCTCCACGTACTCGGCGTCCCGCTGCACCATGCGCTCGTAGTCGTGCTGATCACACGGATACGCGTCCCCGCCGGCCTCGGGCGTGCACTGGAACGACGGCTTCGGCGTCGGGGTCGGCGAGGGCTCAGGCGTCCGCACGCATCCGGACGCCAAGAGCGCCCACACGCACAGCGCTCCGACACCCGCGGCGACGCGCCTCATACGATCCCCCCTGACCCGATCGACTCCGCCCCGTCCCAGCATGGCACAACAATGCGACCAGGTCCTCCCCGGTTCCCGAGTTATCCACAGGACAGTAGCCGACCGCGTGGGCCCCACCGGGCAGACTGGATCACATGACGCCGCCCGATCGCGACTACGCCCGACGACCCCCCACCCCGCCATGGGGACCGAGCTGGGCACGCCTGGTCGCCGGACTCGCGACGCTGATTCCGCTGGGCCTCGTCGGCACCGGGATCATCACGATGTCCGGCGCGGTGGCGTCCGGATCCCTGCAGTGGATCGGCATCGGCCTGGGCGGAGTGCTGCTCGGCGCCGCCATCGCTGCCCCGCTCGGCGTCTTCTTGGTCCGAGGCGGCAAGCCGTGGTTCGCCTCCGGCATCGCCCTCGTCGCCCTCTTGGCAGTCGCGCTGCTGGTGCTGGCGTTCCTGTAGCGCGGACCACGCCACCCCATCCTGACCCTCGCCCCGGCCGTTTCCCACCCGGCTCTGTGACGAGGGCCCGCTTTCCGGCGTGCCGAGGCCGGCGACCCTATTTCATCCGCGCCCCACCGGACGCGCCTGCGTACGACGCTCGTACCCCACGAAGTCGAACTCTCCCCGCGGCTCCCGGCGGACCTCGACCCACTCCTCACCCACCGCCGGAAACACCACCGATCCCGTGGCCGACGCGTGCACCTCCGTGAGATCCAGCTCGGTCAGCCACGGCCACGCCTGCCGGTAGATCTGGCCGCCGCCGGCCACGTACACCACGTCGTCCAGCCCGGACGCCAACGTCAGGGCCTCCTCGACCGACCCCGCCACCACGCCCACGGCCGACGACCCCGCGGCAGGCAGCGTCACCCGCTCGGGCGTCCGCGTCACCACGATCGTCGTGCGTCCCGGCAGCCAGCGCCCAATCGCGTCGTGGGTGGCCCGTCCCATGATCATGGGGTGCCAGAGCGTCACCCGCTTGTAGCGCGCCCAGTCCTCGGCGAACTCGAACGGCTGCCGCTCGCCGTCGCCCAGCACGCCGTTCTCCGCCACGATCGCGATCGCGATGACCCTCATGTCGACCCCTCCTCGGCAAGCCAGTCCGACTCTCCACCCGACGACGCCAGGCGCGCCACCTCGTCCACCACGATCTCGTGCACCCCGGGCTCCAGCAACGGTCGCAGATGACCCGACACGCTCAGCACGATCCCGCGCGCGCCGGCCGGGGCAACGGGCTCGGGAATGAACTGGTCCCACGCCGGCTGCAGCGACGTGATGCGCGCGTCAACGCCCTCGCTGGACGCCAGCCCCGACAGTTCGCGGCCCGTCCGCGCGAAGAGCGCCAGCGGCGTGCGCCCCAACAGCCGGAACGACCACCGCGCGCCCTGCCACGGCGTGCACAACGACACCAACCCTCGCAGCCGCCACGCCACGCGCTCGTCGAGGAGCAGCGCCTTGCCGATCAGCCCACCCTTGGAATGCCCCACCAGGACGCCGCCCCTCACGTCCGCCGCTGTCAGCGCCGCGACCGCGATCTCGACCGCCTCGTCGAGTCCGGTCCGGTTGAACCCCAGCTCCGGAACCACTAGCACGGGATGTCCCGCCTCGTGCAGCGCCCGGGCCAGCGGCAGCAGGTAGCGCCACGGCTCATAAATTCCCGGCAGCAGCACGACCGGCGCGCCCTTCGTCGTGGCCGGCGACGCCAGCGACGCCGGCGGCGTCCGGTCGGTCATCGTCATCCAGCGGTGGGCGGGCACGTGCGCCACCTCCCCGGCGAGGGTCCGCAGGGCCGCCAGCCTCGGACCGGCGAGTCCGGCCAA
>JAKDIK010000383.1 GCA_030450535.1 Propionibacteriaceae bacterium | reverse complement strand
AACAACTGCCCATCATCGTGGGAGAGTGAGCCGGTGACCGACCGACCGAGGAGACCGGCCGGCGTCGCGCTCGCGAGCCTGCTTCCCGGCGCGCCCGGCTCGGCGACCGTGACCGGCGTCAGCCTGGATTCCCGGCGCATCGCGCCCGGCGACCTCTACGTGGGCCTGCCGGGCCAGCGCGCCCACGGTGCCGCCTTCGCCGCGGACGCCGCCCGCGCGGGCGCCATCGCCCTGCTCACCGACGCGGCCGGGGCCGCGCTGGCCGCGGACGCCGGCCTGCCGCTGCTCGTGGTGGACGACCCGCGCACGGCCATGGCGGCGATCGCGGCGGACGTCCACGGCCGCCCCGCGAGCCGCCTGGACTGCTTCGCCGTCACGGGCACCAACGGCAAGACCTCGACGGTGTTCCTGCTCGAGGCGGCCCTGACCGCGCTCGGACGCCGCGTCGCCACGGTCGGCACCATCGGCTTCCGGGTGGGCGGCCAGCCGATCGAGGCCACCCGCTCCACGATCACCACGCCGGAGTCGCCCGACCTGCAGGCGCTTCTCGCGCGCATGGTGGACGGGGGCGCCGACACTCTCGCCATGGAGGTCAGCAGCCACGCGCTGGCACTGGCCCGCGTTGACGCCATCGACTTCGATGCCGCCGCGTTCACCATGCTGGGCCAGGATCACCTGGAGTTCCATCACACGATGGAGCACTACTTCGCGGCCAAGGCGACCCTGTTCACGCAGGGCCGCACCCGCCATGGTGTGGTCAACACCGCCGATCCGTGGGGCGTCCGGCTCGCCGAACTGGTGCGTGCGGACGGCCGCGCGCGCCTGGTCACCACCCAGGCCCCCGACGCCGACTACCGGGTCGTCGCCGCCGAGCCCGACGCCGGCGGCGGCTGGCGCGTCCGGCTGCACCATCCGGGCGGGGAGACGGAGTTCCGGCTGTCGATGCTCGGCGAGTTCAACGTGGCCAACGCGGTGACGGCCCTCGCGCTCGTCGGCGCGGCGGGCGGCGATGTGGCCGTCGCGGCGTCCGGGCTGGCGGACGCGCAGGTGCCGGGACGCATGCAGCGCGTGGAGCTGGGGCCGCGGCGTCCGCACGTCGTGGTCGACTTCGCCCACACCCCCCAGGCCGTCGCCGCGGCGCTCGCGGCCCTGCCGCACACCGGCCGCCGGATCGCCGTGCTGGGCGCCGGCGGCGACCGCGATCCCAGCAAGCGCGGACCGATGGGCGAGGCCGCCGCCCGGAACGCCGATCTCGTCGTCGTCACCGACGACAACCCCCGCAGCGAGGAGCCGGCCACCATCCGGAACGCCGTGCTGGCCGGGGCCCGCGGGCATGGCGCCGAGGTCGTCGACGGCGGCGACCGCGCGTCGGCCATCGCGCTGGCGCTGGGGCGGGCCGCCGCGGGAGACTGGGTCGCCGTGCTCGGCAAGGGGCACGAGCAGGGGCAGGACATCGGCGGGCGGATCAGCCCGTTCGACGACGTCGCGGTGGTCCGCGAGGCGGGGGAGGTCTGAGGCATGGAGCCCATCACGCTGGGCGCGTTGGCGCTGGCCGTCGGCGGCGAGCTGGCCGGCCCCGGCGCCGACCCGGCGCGCCACGTGGGCCCCGGAGTCGTCATCGATTCGCGTCAGGCGGACGCCGGCGCGCTCTTCGTCGCGCTGCCCGGGGAGCGCGTCGACGGGCACGACTACGTCGCCGTGGCCGCGGCCGCCGGCGCCGGCGCCGCGCTGGTCACACGCGCGGTGGACGCCGACCTGCCCCAGGTGGTCGTCGGAGACACCGCCACCGCCCTGGCCGATCTCGCCACCGACATCGTCGCGCGCGCCCGCGCTGCCGGACTGGTCGTGGTGGGCGTCACCGGCAGCTCCGGCAAGACCTCCACGAAGGACCTCATCGCCGCCGTCCTGGAGGCCGCCGGGCCGACGGTCGCGCCGCCCGGTTCGTTCAACAACGAGATCGGCGCGCCGCTCACGGCCTGCCGGGTGGACACCGACGCCCGTTACCTCGTCGCCGAGATGGGCGCCCGCGGCATCGGCCACGTCGCCTGGCTGTGCCGCGTGACCCCGCCCACGATCGGCGCGGTGCTCAACGTCGGGCACGCCCATTTGGGTGAATTCGGGAGCGTGGACGCGATCGCGCTCGCC
>JAKDIK010000153.1 GCA_030450535.1 Propionibacteriaceae bacterium | reverse complement strand
CCGACGCCCCGGTCGCCACGCGGCTGCCGCCGTTGTCGCGGGCGGTCAGGTCGGCGTCGAGCTGCGCCTCGGCCTGCGCGACGGACGCCCGCGCCTGCAGCACGGCCAGCCGCAGCGGGGCGGCGTCGATCGTCGCGATCTCCTGGCCCGCCGTCACCTGATCGCCCAGCCGCACGTGGACAGCCGTCACCTCGGAGGGCGTCGCGAAGTCCAGCGTCGCCTCGGACGCCCGCGCGACCGGCCCGACGAGCGTGAGCTGCTGGGTCAGGGACCCCCGCGCCGCGGGCGCGGTCACGTAAGCCGCCTCCGCCTGCTGCGGCCGGAGCGCCCACCCCAGCAGTGCCACGAGGATGACCGCGACCAGCGTCCCGGCGATGATGCGTCGGCGTCCGTCCATCACTCGCTCCTCAGTGCGTCGATGGGGGCCAGCTTCGCGGCGCGCGAGGCCGGGTACACCCCGGCGACCAGCCCGATGGTCAGCGAGACGATGAGCGCCAGCAGGGTCGCCGACAGCGAGACCGTCACCTCGATGCCCAGCGCCGGCGTCAGGATCGCCGCCCCGATCATGCCGAGCGCCACCCCCATGGCTCCGCCCAGCAGGCCGAGGATGCCGGCCTCCACGAGGAACTGCCTCCGGATCACCGCCGGCGTCGCGCCCAGCGCCTTGCGCAACCCGATCTCCCGGATCCGCTCGCTCACCGACACCAGCATGATGTTCATGACCCCGATGCCGCCGACCACCAGCGAGATGCCCGCCAATCCGCCGAGCAGCGTCGTCAGCACGCCGGTCATGGTGTTCATGGCCGTCATGAGCGCCTGGAAGGTCATGATCGAGAAGTCCTGGTCGGCGCTCGTGGTGCCGTGGTTCACCGTGAGCGCGCGTGTGATCTGCTGGTGCGCCGCGCTGATCGACGCGTCATCGGTGGCGGCCACGTAGATCGCGGACAGGCTCCGGGCGGACGCCGGCGCCGCCAGCCGCTGCGCCATCGTGGTCATCGGCACCAGCACGAGGTCGTCCTCGTTCGTCATCGCGTTCGCACCGACGGCCTCGAGGACGCCCACCACCGTGAACGACTGGCCGTTGATCACCACGGAGCCGCCCACCGGGGCGGTGTCGGGGAACAGCGTCGCCGCCGTGCTCGGCCCCAGCACCGCGACCTGGTCGGCCGTGGCGTATTCACCGGAGGTGAAGAAGCGGCCGTCCACGAGCGCCCGCGAGCGCACCTGCTCCCAGTCCGTCGTGGTGCCCGTGATGGTGGTGGTGGCGCGCTCCAGATCGTGCTGCACCGAGGCGCGCGTCGACATCATCGGGGCCACCCCGACCACGTCGGGGGCCACCGTCGGGTCGGCGATCGTGAGCGCGTCGTCCATCGTCAGCGAGCCGGACGCCGCCGGCGCCCCGTTGCCCGACATCGATCCGGGCATGACGATGAGCAGGTTCGAGCCCAGCCGGTTGATCTCGCGCGTGATCTCCAATCGCGCACCCTCGCCCAGCCCCACCGTGAGCATCACCGCGGCGATGCCGATCAGGATGCCGAGCATGGTGAGCAGCGACCGCATCCGGCGGCCGAGCAGGGCCTCGCCAGCTGTGCGCAGCGTCTCGCCCCAGGTCATGACGCCACCTGCTCGGGTTCGTCCTCGGTGAGCAGGCCGTCGATGATGCGGACGACGCGATGTGCCTCGGCGGCCACCTCGGCCTCGTGGGTGATGAGGACGATCGTGCGCCCGGCCGCGTGCAGCTCATGGAACAGCGCGAGCACGTCGCGGGTCGAGACCGAGTCGAGGTTGCCCGTCGGCTCGTCGGCGAGGATGACCGTCGGGTTGGTCACGAGCGCCCGCGCGACCGACACGCGCTGCTGCTGGCCGCCCGACAGCTCGCCCGGCCGGTGGTGGACGCGATCGCCCAGCCCGACCCGCTCCAGCGCCTCGCGCGCCCGCTCGGCGCGGTCGGCCCGCGAGATCCCGGCGTACATGAGCGGCAGCTCGACGTTGCGTTGTGCCGTCATCGACGTCAGCAGGTTGAACTGCTGGAACACGAAGCCGATCCGCCGGTTCCGGACGTCGGCGAGCTGGGCCTCCGACATGTGGCTCACGTCCTCACCGCCCAGCGCGTAGCGTCCGGCGGTCGGCACGTCGAGGCAGCCGATGATGTGCATCAGCGTCGATTTACCCGAGCCGGAGGGGCCCACGATCGCGACGAAGTCGCCCTCGTCGATCGCGAGGTCGACCCCGCGGAGCGCCTCGACCTCAATCGCCCCCGTGGCGTACGTCTTGCGGACGCCCTCCATCTGAAGCAGCGCGGTCATCGGTTCGCGCTCGGGCTCGGCGAGGGGGAGACGAAGGTGCCGTTCGGCCCGAACTGGGGCCGCGCCGGCGCGCTCACCACGACACCCACCGGCACGAGCACCTCGTCGCCGGCGCCCAGGCCACCGGTGACCTCGACGCGGTTGCCGAAGCGCCGCCCGAGCGACACCTCCGTCGTCGTGTCTCCCGGACGCCGCACGGTCGTGGTGTCGTCGGCGTACGTGACGGCCTCGACGGGGATCGTGAGGACGTCCGGCACCGTGGCGGTCGTGACGACCGCGTCCGCGTCCGAACCGCTGAACAGCTGCACGCCCGGTTCGGTGATCGCGAGCGTGACTGGGAACGTCGCCGCGCTTCCCGAGGAGCTGGAGGCCACGATGCCCACCGTGTCGACCACCGCCGTCACGTGGGTGTCGGTGCCGGTCGGCGTCACAACCGCCTGCTGACCGGGCTCCAGGCTCGTCAGGTCAGCGGTGCCGACGGTCGCCTCCAACTGCCACGCGTCCGGCACCACCACCACGATCTGGGCGCCGCCCGCGCCCGACTGGCCCGCGGCGCCCGTCACGCTGCTGGGCAGACCGAGGCCGCTCAGCGGATTCGAGCCCGACCCGGGCAGCGACGCGCCGGCTCCCGTCACCTGATCGCCGACCTCGAGCTCCACTTCGGCGACGACCCCGGTCAGCGGGGAGGTGAGCGCGGCGTCCGACAGACGCTGCCGGGCGTTCTCAACGCCCGCTGCCATGGCTTCGGTCTGCGCGTTGGCGGCGGTCAGCTGCGCGGAGGTGGCCGCGTCGGCGTCCCGCAGTGTCTGCACCTGGGCGCGCGCCGCGGCGAGGTTGGCCTCGGCGAGTGATACGGCGTTGCGCAGGTCGCGGTCGTCGAGGGTGGCCAGGGTGTCACCCGCAGCGACCTCCTGCCCCACGCGGACGTTGATGGCGTTCACGGTGCCGGGCACGGCGAAGGACGCGTTGGCCTGCTGTTGCGGACTGAGGCTGCCCGACAGGCTGACGGTGGTCACCTGATCGGAGCGCTCGGCGCGGACGACCTCGGTCGCCTCGGCCGCGGGCTGGCGTCCGAAATTGAAGATCGCCAGCACGGCGATGAGGGCAACCACGAGCAGGGCGGCGCCCGCGATGACGACGGCGCGACGCCGCCCGACGGGGCGTGCGCTGCCCGCAGCGGTGCTCATCGCGTGGTGCCCTTCAGCATCTAAAGCCCTTCTCAACGTGTGTGGTTCCAGCCTACCTTCGGCCCCCGACACTTCCGCTGTGCCAGTGAGCCGTCGGCCCCCGCCGGTTCCCGGGGCCTGCGGCCATGCGCACGGCGTCCGGCAGGAGCTCGCATCCCACTTCGCCGCTAGCATCACTGTCATGGACCGCGGGGCAACGAAGGCCGGGAAGCTGGCCCGGCACGGGTTCGCGGATCCTCGCCAGGCTCTCGCGATCATCGAGGGATGGCTGGCGCATCTGGACGAGGAGACCGTCCAGGCTGTCGTCCTGCCCGTGGCGGCGAGCGCCGATCCCGACCTCGCGCTCGCCGCGCTGGCCCGGCTCGCCGATGACCACCCAGCGACCTTCGCCGCCATCGCCGCGGATCCCGCCCGGACGCGGCGGCTCGCCCTCGTGTGCGGGGCGTCCGCCGCACTCGGCCAGCACGTCGGCGTCCACCCGGCGGCCACCGAGGCGCTGGCCGGCGATCTGGCTCCCTGCGATGCGGACGCCCTGCGCGCCGAGCTGCTCACGGCCGTGGGAGCCGACCCGGACGGCGGCGTCCCGGTCGCGGACCCCCGCCGCTCGGACGACCTCCGCCTCGCCCACCACCGCGCACTGCTGCGCATCGCCGCCCGCGACCTGACCGCCGAGGACCCTCTCGAGGTGCTGCCCGACATCGCCCGGGAGCTGGCCGATCTCGCCGACGCCACCGTCGAGACCGCGCTGGCGCTGGCCCGCGGTGAGACGCCCGGTCACGAGCAGGTGCGCCTCGCCGTCCTGGCCATGGGCAAGGCCGGCGCGCGCGAGCTGAACTACGTCTCCGACGTCGACGTCATCCACGTTGCTGAACCCGCGCTCGGCGAGGACGGCGAGCCGCTGCTCAGCTCCGGCGAGGCGCTCGCCCGCGCGACCCGGCTGGCCGGGGCCATCGCGCGCATCTGCTCCGCGCACACCGCCGCGGGCACGATCTGGCAGGTGGACGCCAACCTCCGCCCCGAGGGCAAGAACGGGCCCCTCGTGCGATCGCTGGCGTCCATGGCCACCTACTACGACAAGTGGGCGAAGAACTGGGAGTTCCAGGCGCTGCTCAAGGCCCGCCCGATGGCGGGTGACCGCGCGCTCGGGCAGGAATTCGTCGATCTGGTGGCGCCGCGGGTGTGGTCGGTGGCCGATGATCCCGCGTTCGTGGGGGAGTCCCAGGCGATGCGCAAGCGCGTCATCTCGCTGATCCCCGCGCGCGAGGCCGATGTCGAGATCAAGCTCGGCGCCGGCGGCCTGCGTGACACCGAGTTCACCGTGCAACTGCTGCAGCTCGTGCACGGCCGCAGCGACGAGCGGCTCCGGCTGCGTGGCACGTTCGAGGGGCTGGACGCCCTGGTGGGCTGCGGCTACGTCGGACGCTCGGACGGCACCGAGCTGGGCCGGGCCTACCGGCTGCAGCGGGTGCTGGAGCACCGCATCCAACTGTTCCAGCTGCGCCGCACCCACCTCATGCCCGCCGACGACGAGGCGGCCCTGCGGCGCCTGGCCCGCTCCACCGGCCACGCGGACGCGGCCGTCCTGCTCGCCGGGTGGCGCCAGTCCACGCGCCACGTCCTGCGGCTGCACCAACGCATGTTCTACTCCCCCCTGCTGGAGGCCGTGGCCCGCATCCCCACCGATCAGGTGCGCCTCACCTCGGAGGCCGCCGAGACCCGCCTACGGGCGCTCGGGTTCAACGACACCTCGGCGGCCCTGCGCCACATCGAGGCCCTGACGACGGGGTTCTCTCGGCGCGCGGAGATCCAGCGGCAGCTGCTGCCCGCCATGCTGGGCTGGTTCGCGTCCGGCCCGAATCCCGATCACGGCCTGCTGGCGTTCCGGCAGGTGTCCGAGGCGCTCGGCGACACGTCGTGGTACCTGAGGGCGTTGCGCGACGAGGGTGCCATGGCCGAGAACCTGGCCCACGTGCTCGCGACCAGCCGCTTCGCCGTGGACCTGCTGCTGCGCGCTCCGCAGACCGTCCAGCTGCTGTCGGGGGTGGACGAGCCCGCCCGCAGCGCCGCGGACATCCTGCGCGAGATGGACGCCGTCGCCCGCCGCCAGGACGACCCCGCGAAGGCGATCGCGGCGATCCGGGCAGTGCGCCGCGAGGAGCTGCTGCGCATCGTCATGGCCGACATCCTCGACACGGCCGACCTGGCAGCGGTGGGGGAGGGCCTGTCGGCCATCATGTCCGCAACGGTGGACGCCGCCCTGGCCGTCGCCGCGCGCGACGTGCCCGATCCGCCCCGCCTCGCGCTGGTGGCGATGGGGCGCTGGGGAGGCCGCGAGGTTTCCTACGCCTCGGACGCCGACGCCATGGTGGTCATCGGCGACTCCGATGACCCGGAGGCCATCGCCAAGGCGAACCGCATCATCACCCGGCTGCGCGACTGGCTGCGCCGCCCCGGCGCCGACCCGGCGCTCGAGCTCGACCTCGACCTGCGTCCCGAGGGCAAGGGCGGACCCATGGTGCGCACGCTGGCGTCCTACCAGGCCTACTACCAGCGCTGGTCCTCCACGTGGGAGGCGCAGGCGCTCGTGCGGGCCGCTCACGGCGCCGGCGAACGCGCGCTCTCGCGCGAGTTGCTGGACGCCATCGACGTCGTGCGCTACCCGGAGGCGGGACTGGCCCGCAAGCAGGTCACCGAGATCCGCAAGTTGAAGGCCCGCATGGAGAACGAGCGTCTGCGCCGGGGTACCGATCCGCGGCACCAGGTGAAGCTCGGGCCGGGCGGGCTCTCGGACGTGGAGTGGACGATCCAGCTGCTGCAACTGGAGTACGCCCACGCCGAGCCGATGCTGCGCACCACGCGCTCGATGGCGGCGCTCGAGGTGCTCGCCTCGGTGGGACACGTGAGCCAGGCGGACGCCGAGGACCTGCGCTCCGCCTGGCTGCTGGCCGCAGCCATCCGGGACGCCACGATGCTGCTGCGCGGGCGGGCGTCCGACACCATCCCCACCGACGCCCGAGAGCTGGCGGCGCTCGCCGACCTGCTCGGATATCTGCCCGGCGAGGCGTCCACCTTCACCGACGACTGGGCCCGGGCGGCCCGGCGCGCCCGGGCGGTCATGGATCGGATCTTCTGGGGGCTCGGCTGACCAGCCCGCGCGGGCGGCGCGCCCGCGCGCTCATGGATCGGACCTTCTGGGGGCGCGGCTGACCGGCCCGCGCGGGCGGCAGTCGATCCCCGCCGCCGACATCTATTTCGCC